>JAHJDB010000026.1 GCA_018812765.1 Nanobdellota archaeon | reverse complement strand
TTAATACAAAATACTTTGCCTACTGCCCCGACCTTAATTTTACCGGCAGATAATAGCACGACTACAAACAGGACACTTTCACTTACTTGGAATAATTCAGATGATATTGACAGCGATACTTTAACATATAATATTATCATCGATGATAATCCCACTTTTAATAATCCCGAAGTTAATGTAAGTAATATCAGCCAGACAAATTCTGTTAACACTACTTATAACCTAGAAACAGAACTTGACGTAGACACAACCTACTATTGGAAAGTAAGCGCTAAAGATGGTTCTGGCTACGGGCCTTATTCCACCGCAAGAAATTTTACAGTCCAATCATATCTCTCTTTTACGCTTTTAACAAGCACAATTGAATTTGGAACACTCTCGATCGGAAACTCTACTGATACAACTGATAATAGCCCCTCTCCAATCTGGGGAGAAAATAATGGAAATATTGTCTTTAATATAATTGTTAATGCAACCCAATATTTCACTCAAGCCGCTCTTAACACTTCAAATTACCAGTTTAAATTCAGGGAAAATGAAACCGGATCATTTAACTTAACTTTATCAGCCCTAAACTTTACTAACATGTTAGCAACAAGCAGTACTGTCAGCCTTGTTGATCTAGACTGGCGTGAGATAAATGATGACTTTTTAATGGATTTAAACTTAACCGTGCCTTTAGATGAATCACCGGGGGTGAAATCATCAACAATAACATTTACGATAGAAGGATGAAACAAAAAATAATAGTCGGGATCTTTGTACTTTTACTGACCCTTCAACTAGTTGATGCTGTAGGAATCAGACCGGCAAAAACCAATCTTATTTTTGAAGAAGGGAAAGATTATTCTAAAACTATCTGGGTCGTTAACAATGAACAGAGAGACTTAACTGTGTCTATCTATGTGGAAGGAGAGATGAAAGAATATGTTTCCGTTTCTCAAAAAACAGTAACGCTTCGCAGTGATGATGACTCTAAAGAGATTGGAGTTGAAGTACACTTACCTGAGAATGTACCTGCAGGAACTTCGACTGCAAATATCGTCTTTGAGGAAACCTTGGATGAAGCCGGTTCAGAAAATGTCGTTTCTTCTAAGGTGGTCTTAAAACATAAAGTTTTGATTGAAGGCCCTTATCCAGATAAATATGTCAAAGCTAAACTTAATTTCCAGGAACAAGGTAATCTGATCAGTTTTGTTTCTGAAGTGGAAAATCTTGGTAAGGAAGAGGTTGAATCAGTCAAAACAACTTTTTATGTAAATGATAAAAAGCAAGAATTACAAACTTTAGAGACTGAAGAGACTAGTTTAGGCAAAAAAGAGAATAAATTATTATCTACAAAAATCGCTAAAGACGTCTTTGAACAGGGAGAATTTGAAGTTTCTGCCGTCACAACCTACGATGATCAAAAAGTAGAGGTTGTCAAAAAATTATTGGTCGGTAAACCCAGAGTTGAGATGACTTATTTCGACAAATATTTTATCGCTAATAAGATTAACCAATATTCTATGGACTTACTAAACAAGTGGAATCAACAGATCAAGAATGTTTACGTTGATGTTGAAGTTAGTAAAGATAATCAGAAGATTGATCAGTTTAGAACAAAATCAGTCGACCTTGACGCCGAAACGATGAAAAGGATTTCTGACTATTTTGATGCTAGAGATAAAGACGAAGGAAAATATGTCTTTAAGATGATTGTAAATTTCTGGAACAATATCCAGATGGATCAAGAAGAATTTCAAGTTGAACTACTAACTGAAGACCAGTTCGAAGAAGTTTCTAAAGGGAACATCAATGCTGCAGTGGTCGGCAAAGCTTCCAGTGAGGGCAGTAGTTTTAGCGGTGGTTTAATTGCAATAATAATTGTTGGTTTATTAGCTCTAATTAGTATGATTTTTGTGGGTTATAGATATTTTACCAGAGAAGAGATTTAATCTAAATTTCACAACTAGATTTCAGTTGAATTTTAACCAAAGATGTTCTTCAGAAAACTTTTGCTTGGTTTTTCTTCTTTTAATTGTTTTATCAGTTCTGTTTGTTTTTTAGTTAGTTTTTTTGGTATTTCAACACGTACTTTAACCATCTCATCTCCACTTCCTGAGCCATGTACGGAAGGCATTCCTTTATTCTGCATCCTAAATATTGTTTCTGTTTGCGTACCAGCAGGAATTTTTAATTTAGCCTTCCCATTAATTGTAGGAACTTCAATTTCATCTCCTAAAGCTGCTTGTGAAAATGATATTGGAACAGTAAGGTGAAGGTCATTACCTTCTCTTTCAAAAAATTCATGTTCCTTAACCTGGATTTGTACATAAAGATCTCCGCAAGGGCCGTTGTTTTCTCCAACTTCTCCTTCTCCTTTAACTCTTAAACGCATTCCGCTTTCAACTCCTGCAGGGATAGAAACTTCAATTTTTTTCTTTTTTCTGCTTATCCCTTCTCCGCCACAGCTATGACAAGAATCTTGAGGCAGTTCTCCTCGTCCATGACAGTAAGGACACGGCCCGGTCTGTTGAAATAATCCAAAAGGGGTTCTTTGTGTTCTTTTCATATAACCGGAACCTTTACAATGATGGCAAGATTCAAATTTATTTGCTCCTTTTCCAAGGCATTCATCACATACTTCCAGTTTATTTAATGGGACAGTTTTTTCCACTCCCGAATAAGCTTCTTCAAGAGTTATCTCTGTTTCAAAAAGAAGATCGGAACCTCTTCGTTGTCTTGCTCCTCTACTCCTAGTTGATCCCCCAAAAATATGGTCAAAGATATTGTCAAAATTACCAAAAGATTCTGATCTGAATTGTGACATGATGTCAGAAAAATCAAACCCTTCAAATCCCGCTCCCCCCGTTCCTCCCGAGAATGCGGCGCTGCCAAATTGGTCATATTGTTGTCTTTTCTTATCGTCACCTAAAACTGAGACGGCTTCATTAATTTCCTTGAATTTTTCTTCATACTCTACTTTCTTATCTTCAGGAGATCTATCAGGATGATATTTTAAGGCTAATTTCTTAAAAGCTTTTTTTATCTCTTCTTTTGTGGCGTTTTTTTCCACTCCCAATAATTTATAATAATCTTTTGAGGTCATTTTAATCTTTATTACTCTTTATTATTCTTTTAATCTTTATGTTTATTAAACTCTCGTGTTAGTTCTGTAGGAGCAAATTTAAGTTCAGAAAAGATTTTCCCTTCATCTACTAATAAATCTGTTCCATGTCCTTCCCAGACAAAATCATGTCCCGGATACCTTTGTTTAAGATAATACAGGCGCTCTTCCGTAAGAACGACTTCCTCTTTTAATACTCTCCAATCAGCGTAATGTACTACTAGCTCTTCCCAGGTTTTATTTTTATTTTTCGGATCGCTAGCTTTTTTTATGGTCGAAGCTAATTCTGGAAATTTGTCTTTAAAGATTTCGTAAGCGATCTCACACTCATACATTCCCTCATATTTCTCTCTTAATTTTTTCCACATGGCAATTTCTTCTTCAGAAAATTCATAGTTGTAGAGCTCATTTGGCTTTAATTCTTCCAGAGAGATGGCTTTAAATAAGTCATGCAGGAGAGCAGACCTATCCACTAACTCTAAATTAATCTTAAGCCCTTTTTCTGTTAGCTTTTTAGCTAAAAAGACTGCTACTTCTCTTACTTTAAGGCAATGTTTAAAAATATTCTTCGGGACTACATATTCTTCAAAATAGTTTAGGCATTGCTCTTCTGTTGGAAGTCTCATTTGAAATAAAAAAAAGGAAAGCTTATTTAAGCTTTCTATTCTTTTTTCTCTTTGAACTCAGCATCAACAACTTTTTCTTTGGAATTGCTTTTCTTTCCATCACTTTTGTTGTTTTCGTTGTTATCAGCTTTATTCTTTTCAGCTTCTTTTGCTGCAGCTTCCTGATAGACTTTAGTGCCAATCTCTTGTACAACCTTGTTCAGTTCTTCAATCTTGGCATTTATCTTTTCAGAATCTCCGCTCTTACGCGCTTCTTCTACTTCTTTGATCTTGTCGTCAATCTTTTTCTTGGTGTCGGCATCAATCTTGTCTTTGAATTCTTCGACTACCTTTTTACTTTGGTAAACAACAGCTTCAGCATTGTTTTCTGCTTCAATCTTAACTTTCTTCTTTTGGTCATCTTCTTCGTTCTTCTTAGCTTCTTCTTTCATCTTCTCTACTTCTTCTTTGCTAAGGTTACTTGAAGCAGTAATTCTGATTTTATGTTCTTTTCCCGTTCCCTTATCTTGGGCGCTGACGTTAAGTATTCCATTAGCATCAATGTCAAAGGTTACTTCTACTTGCGGGACTCCTCTTGGTGCAGGCGGAATACCCACTAAATCAAACTGGCCTAGTACCTTGTTATCTGCAAACATGGACCGTTCTCCTTGACCTACACGGATAGTAACAGCAGTTTGATTATCGGCTGCAGTAGAGAATATCTGCGATTTTTTAGTCGGGATAGTCATGTTACGTTCTATCAACGGGGTGAACACTCCTCCTAATGTTTCAATACCTAAAGTAAGGGGAGTGACATCCAGCAATAAAACATCTTTAATATCTCCGGCAATGACTCCTGCCTGGATTGAAGCACCGGCTGCAACAGCTTCATCAGGGTTAACAGATTTATCTCCGTCTTTACCAACAATTCTTTTGACTAGCTCTTGTACGGAAGGAATTCTGGTTGAACCACCAACGAAAATGACTTTGTTAATTTTATCCTTGCTGATTCCCGAATCGCTTAAGGCATTTTTAACCGGTGTTTCTAATCTCTTTAAGATGTCTGCAATCAATTCTTCAAACTTGGCCCTAGTTAATTCTTCTTTGATATGTTTTGGACCATTTTGATCTGCAGTGATGAAAGGAATGCTAATCTCCACTTTTGTCTTTGAAGACAATTCAATCTTAGCTTTTTCCGCTTCTTCTTTTAATCTCTGCATTGCAGTTGCATCGTTGTTTAGGTTGATTCCTGTAGACCTTTTAAAATTTGTAATCAAATGATTGACAATAATCTCATCTACATCGTCTCCCCCTAAAAAGTTGTCTCCGGAAGTAGCCTTTACTTCAAAGACAGAATCTCCCAATTCTAAGATTGAAACGTCAAAAGTTCCTCCCCCAAAATCAAATACCAAGATGGTGTGTTCTTTATCTTGCTTGTCTAAGCCGTAAGCAAGAGATGCTGCGGTAGGTTCGTTGATAATCCTTAATACGTTTAATCCGGCAATCTCTCCCGCATTTTTAGTAGCTTGTCTTTGTGCATCATTAAAATATGCTGGCACGGTAATGACGGCGTTTTTTACCGGCTGGCCAAGATAAGCTTCAGCGTCTCTTTTTAACTTCTGTAAGATCATTGCTGAGATCTGTTCCGGAGTATAATCTTTCCCATCAACCTCAATCTTTTCGTTAGTGCCGATCTTTCTTTTGATGGATCGGATAGTGTGAGAAGGATCTACAATCGCTTGGTTTCTAGCTACTTGTCCGACGATAACTTCTCCATCTTTGATGTGTACTACACTGGGCGTAGTTCTTGTCCCTTCAGAATTGGTGATGATGGTTGGTTTTCCTCCTTCTAATACAGCCATAGCTGAGAAAGTTGTACCTAGATCAATCCCGATAGTTGCTCCCGATACCTTTTTATTTTCAGTTGTCATTTTAATTTTCCTCCTTGATGATTATTTCTTATTTTTTTAGTTTCTTTTTTTAAACGGTCAGTAAGACTTTCTTCTGTCGTCTCTTCCTTCATTTTCGTAGCCAGGAAATCCTTTTTCTTTATTTTGGTAACCGGATAGTTGTGAGAGATAATTAGATAAATCTTCTATTCTTCTGCTTGCTGGTCCTGTGTCTAAATTATATCCACGAGCTCCTTCTAATAAGCCTACTGACGCCAAAGCATAAAAGGCCTGAGGGTTCTCTTGGTAAAGATTTACTAATCCTTCAACACCAGCCTTGATTCTTTCTTGCATCTGCTCATCAGGTTTCTCACCGGTAACAGCATGATATAAGTTGCTTACGATTCCTGTTAAATTGTCTACATTTGGTTTATATTCTTTCATTTTTATTTTTCCTCCATTATCTTCTCGTTTTTATTTTCTGTATTTTTTTTCCCAGAACTAATCTTGACTTTAGCATGCCTGAGCACTTTTCCGTTTAGGGTGAAGCCGTCTTGAAAAACTTCCAGGATCTTGTTTTCTGGAAGATTAGCTTCTACTTTCATCAACGCTTCATGAAAATGAGGATTAAAGTTTTCTCCTTCTGCTGGAATCTTCTTGATGTTTCTATCTTTCAAAATATTCATCAACTGAGAATAGATTAGTTCGATCCCTTCCTTGAACTCTTTTGGAACTTCATTGCATCCAATGTTTTTTAGGGCCAGTTCAAAATTATCAACTATCGACAACAATTCAACAATTATTTCTTTAGCAGCTATCTGTTTAATCTCTTCAATACGTTTTTCAGTCTGTTTACGGTAATTCTCAAAATTAGCTTGGGTCCTTTGTAGAAGCTCTTTCATTTCATTATCTTCTGGCTTTGGAACCTTCTCTTCTGACGGGGGAACATTTTTTTGTGGTTGTTCTTTTTTTTCTACTATTTTTTTGTTTTTTTCATCCATTGTAACTTTTCACACCACCTGGCAATTGGTTTCTGTTGACTTCAAGTCAACGTAGTGAACCTAAAATGCATTTTGTATATAAACTTTTCGGGTAAAGTTTAAAAACCCCACAATCTTGTCTTACCTATGGCCAACAGAATTACGATTATCAAGGTACGCAGATCTGACGGAGGAAATGTTAATAGAGATCTACAATGGTTGGGAAATTCTTTGGGTTTATTCAATCTTCGTGATAAAGATAGCAGTTGTTTTAGGGTTTTCATCACTTTAGTCAAAAGATCTAAAAGCAACGAAGCTTTAACCTCGGATGGGATTGCTGAACTTCTTCATCTTACTAGAGGGACGGTTGTCCACCATTTGAGTAAGTTGATGGATGCTGGAATAGTAGTTAGGGAGAGAGGAGGTTATCTTTTAAGAGAAAGCAGTATGCAAAGGTTAATTAAAGATATAGAGAGAGATACTGAAGTTATTTTTAACGAATTAAGGGATGTAGCAAAAGAGATAGATGATAACTTGGGTTGAGTTTTAGTTCTCGTTTTCTAAGCACTAACAAACCATTCAACAAAACATTCAACAAAACCACTCTAATTAAAAGTCTAATATCCCGAAACTGGTTTACATCACGAAAGTGGTTTACACTTTAGCTCGTCCCATACTTCTTTAGGAGTTTTATAATGAAGGCTCATGTGGAGCCTTTTCTCATTATAATGCTTAATGAAATCATTAAGCGATGAGAATGTTTCTGTAATGTACCCTTCCTTATATGTCCTAAAGAAGCGTTCCACTTTACCATTAGTTTGTGGCCTGTTTACTCGAGCCAAACTGTGTTTTATTCCAAGTATATTCAATGTTGCTCGAAACAAGTGATTTTCTTGTTTAGAATTTGGATGGGTCCCATAATATTGTGAACCATGATCTGTCATTATTGATTTTGGTTTGCCATATTCAGCTATTCCGGAATATAGCAAAGCTAAGCTATTTTCAGTTGTTTGTCGCTTAAACACGCCATAACAAGTGATAAGGCGTGTTCTATCGTCTATGTAAACACTAATATTCTTACCTGTAAATGGATCATATGACCAATCTGTGTGCCACATATCATTGGGATTTGGTAATTCGTAGCGAACCCATTTACGTGGTTTCTGTTTTTTTATGTTTGGTGTAACCATACCATTTCGCACAAGCACTTTCTCTATTTGCCTGTGCGAAATAGCAAATCCTTTTCTTTTGAGGATTTGTTCAATATGGCATGCGCCATATTTGTACTGTTTACGTAAATCTAGAATTACAATAACCGCATTGGGATGAAGAACCGTTTCTGGGCGACCAGTTATGTGGTCTTTTAAACCGTCCCAGCCAAATACATTGTAAGATCGCATTATTTTTGAAATAGTCATGCGACTTACTCCTTGAGAAAGGGCAATTTTAGTTGTAGAAACACCATTAAGTTTCTGTTTAACAATCCATGTTCTTTTCTTAAAATTTAGTTTATACATAATACTCACCAAAGGTATTATGTTATGTAAACTAAAAACGTGATACTACACACTCTAATTAAAAGGGATAATTATTTATATTCTATTTATTTTATTTTTAATTGATGGATGTAAAAAGAAGGTTGATTTTTATAGTAGCTATTTTGCTCGTTGCCGCTAGTTTTGTCTATCTCTTCACAGCTTGCTTTTTAGTTCCTTCTTTAATTCACATCACTGGAGAAACAACAGCAGCTACACAAGGGGACGCAACTCTTTGTTTAGGTAGACCCCCTACCATAAATTCAATAAGCACCCAGTTAGCTACTGTAGACCAAGCTTTTAGTTATCAGGTTAACGCAACTTTTTATGGTGCTAATACTAATATTTCTTATTTTGATAACACCACTTTATTCGATATCAATCAAAGTGGTTATATCAGTTTCACACCTGGAGCAGGAAGTGATGGGTTGCACTCGATAAAGATCACCGTCCAAGATTCTTCAGATTGCTTGTTTATGAACACTAGTGAAACTTTCTTGTTGATTATCTTTCCAATAGTTACTCCCAGTACACCTGCTCCTTCTGGCGGGGGAGGCGGTGGCGGTGGTACTGCTCTCATTCCGGTAATTTCAGAAAAAGGAAAGCTGTTTAATCTTTCTTTCCAACTTAGTGATGAAATCATAAAAGTATCCTTAAAAGAATCTCAAAAATCAGAAAAAGAAATTTCTATAATCAATGACGGTAAAGAAACTTTAAAGATGGTAGTTGTTTCTCCCTTATCGACGGTCCTTTCTATTCAACCAAATAAATTTAATTTACATAAAGATAAGGAGCAAAAAATAAACCTTTCTTTTAACCCTTACCTTAATGCCACTCCGGGAGTTTATTATAGTTTGATAACTGTTACAGGTGAAAAAAATCCTCAGACAGTAAGCAGAACCATACCTATTGTAGTAGAGATCGAATCAGAGAAAGTAATTTTTGATGCCAGTCTTGACCTGATAAAAAAATCTTATAATTCAGGAGATGGTCTTAAGGCTACGATATCCCTCTTTAATCTTGGCGATGATATTTCTGCTAATGTTACTTTAATCCACACTATCTTAGATTTAAATAATAATGTTGTTTATCAGGAAGAAGAAACCGTAACCATGCAACAAGCTTCTTTCTCTAAAACTATTCCTCTTTTGAATATTACTCCTGGCCAGTATTTATATGCTTTAAAAGTGATTTATAAGGATTCTTTTGCTACAGCTACAGAGTTTTTTACTGTTGAAGAATCTAAAACCTCTTTAGTTGGTTTGGCTGCTTCTGCAACTAAGAGGGCTGTTTATTCCTTTGGGCTTCCTTTAATGCTTATTTTAATTACAGCAATTGTAATTGTCCTTTACTTGATTCATAAAAGAATTAGGAAAATTAAAGAGCTAAAAGCAAGGATAAAAAGTCATAAAAGTGTGGAAAAGCGTCTCACTCCACTCTAAAGAACGGAGTTGGAAAAGAGACGCCTTCTAAACTCCAGCTCTTTCTGCTTTTCTTTGCGTAAAAAAAGGTTATTGAAGAAGAGTGATTTAAGGATTGTTTAAGTATTCTTGATAAAAATGCTCCAAGCTCCGTTTCCTAAGGTAGTCACTAAGAGGACGATAATTCCAGCAATGATTACCCCGATTACTGCCGCTTTGAAGAAATCTTTAAATTTAAAACCTAATAGGTAAGCTCCTAAAGCTCCTGAATAGACTCCTGAACCAGGAAGAGGTATGCCAATAAATATGGCTAAGCCCAATACTCCGTACTTTTCAACATATTTACTAACTTTTTTTTGGGTTTTTATTACCGTCTTTTGATATAACTTATCAATAAACTTAATTTTGAGGAAGATATGGATGAAATTGTTCAGAAAGAAGTAGATTAAGGGGGCAAGGATAATATTTGCAACAACGCAGATGAAGAAAATCGTAACTACAGAAAGGTCGGCATTAAATATCCCATAAGGGATGGAAGCTCTCAATTCTAAGAAAGGCAAAAAAGTCAGGAGTATCAACATGATTATTTCTTTCATCTTAATTCAGAAAACAGTTCATTTTTAAATATTTATGCAGTTCCGACACAGTGGACAGCAGACTTTCTGGACTCCTGAAAAAAGAACGTTTGAATGCTTATACTTACAAAAAGGACAATCATAATTGCTATTTTTAGTTTTCACTTTAAACTACCCCCTAATAAACTTAATACAAAAATAAGAAATTTAAAAAAATTAATTTTTTATTGATTTAGCTTGAAGCAAGTCTCCAAATTGCCTTCATACCAACAATTATTGCTCCTGGTACAACAAAAACAACAATGTTGCTTAAGCTTGGCCTTAAGATGTCACCTACACCGTATACTAAGTTCAGGTTGACAATTCCTGCCAGCATAAGTGCTACTGCTGCTAACAAGAAAGGCATGGTCTCTTTTGCGGTTAAATTAAAAAAGCCTACAATTGTTCCAAGTAAGACAAAAGTGGTTACATAAACTCTAGAAGCTTCAACTCCTAACATCGAATCAAAAACCTTGTGGAATATACCCACTATTATTGCTAAAGCGATACCTACAAAGAAAGCATAATGCGCTAATCGGTGTAATTCCAACTCCTCCTTTTTAAAAATTTGGCCAACTCTTCTTTTTTTTGCCATATGACTATCACCTCAAATGATAATATTATGAAATACATTTTTATATATAAATTATTCGGTTATGT
>JAHJDB010000025.1 GCA_018812765.1 Nanobdellota archaeon | reverse complement strand
TATTAAAAAAACATTTATTTATTAATTTTAAATTAAGTGTAAAGAAAGCTTAGTTTAAAACTATTTATAAATAGAGGTTTCTTTGATAAAAAAATCAAACCTTGCGCTTATTACTAAGTTATTTTTAATTAAAATAACTTAAACTTTTTAAACTTAACAATTAAAGGAATAAACCAAACAGATAACAAAAGTTAATTAATTTTTTTCTTCGCTTCATCACTGATAGCAGCTTTCGTTCCAGGAGAAATAGAGGTGATTGCTGAAGGAACAACTTTTCTTCGCCTTATGTCTTTAACTTTTGGTTTTATTGGATTGCAGATCATCATCAATGGGGTTTTTCAAGGGTCGGGCAATACCTTCCATTCAATGATCCTGTCGATCGTTTCTTTATGGGTTTTACAGTTTCCTTTAGCTTATATTTTATCAAAACATACCGTTCTTGCTGAAACCGGAATCTGGTGGGCTTTTCCGATATCTAACATAATCATGGCTATAATTGCTGTCAGTTGGTTCCTGAAAGGAACTTGGAAAAGCAAAAGAATTACGCCGGAAATAAAGATTAAAGAAAAGATAATGGAAGAAACTAAGATCGAAGGGAGCTGAACTATTACTGAAATGAGAGATCGATTTGATAAAACTATCTTTTTCTGAATTTGTCTTTTAATCCCCAGACATCCTGCTCATATTTCGATATCTTTTTTAAGAAAGTTGTCCAAGTATAGTATTGGATGGTTTCAGATTCTTTTTGAATGTTCTCTCTTCTTTTCAATCTCTCAAGATTAGCTACCCTTTTTTCAATCAGTTTGTTTATATCCCTAGAATAATCTTCTATCAGTACTGAAAGGTGATTTTCGCTAATCTCTTTAGAATAAAGAACATAATCTGCTCCAGCTTCATAAAGTATCAAAGAATCTTTTAAGCTTTTTGCCGTGACTATCATCTGAGAGACAGGATTGTCTTTTTTAAGTTTTTTAAGAATCATCAAATTGTCTTCAATATCTACTAAGTTAGATACCAGCAGACTAACCGAATCGAATTGAAGACTCTCAAAAAAATAGGGGTTTGAAACTGAATTATAAATGTAAGGGATGCTTTCTTTTTTCAGACGAAGAATGTTCCGGGGATCGTTTTCGATGACTAACATCCCCCCAAAATCCTGGAATTTTGAAAAGATATCTTTGCTTAATTCATAATATCCAATAAAAATCACACTATATTTATTTAAGTTGACCTGTTTAATTAAATTTTTCTTTTCAGGAAAAACCCCCTTAAATCTATAAAGATATCTGCATAATATATTTGTTAGGCGCTCGTCATTTTTAATGATATAAGAAGAGAGGACAATTGTAATGACTACAGCAATGATTATGATAGCTCCGATTTCTAGTGGAATAACTGCGCTAGAGATTCCAGTCAAGGCAATGATTATCCCGAATTCACTGAACTGGGCAAGATTTAGACCAGCCCTTATCGATGTTTTTTGGTCATATCCTCTGATTATCAAAGTTAAAAAGACCATGAATGGTTTGAGGACTAAACCTATTAACGATAAGATAATTGCAAACAAGACCATATTAAAAGAAAGATTCTGATTTAATTGGAACCCTAACCCTACAAAAAACAACATGGTAAAAAAAATGATCAACGGTTTTAATCTGCTGTAGATATCGTTCTTATAGACTGTGTTGGCCAGAACTATGCCTCCTATAAAAGCACCGATAGTGGGGGTATATCCTAACAAGGAAGAGATCTTGACGAAGAAGAAGCAGATCCCCATGCTAAAGATAAACATCAGTTCCGGATATCTGAGCGTAAACTTGATCAGGGGATTGAGCAGGTATCTTGAAGAGACGAAAGCGATGAACAAGAGAAGCAAGCCGCCAAAAGGCAAATAGATTGCGGCACTGATCTCGGTAGAACGGGAAAGGTTTAGAAAAGTAAAAAAGAGTATCGCCAACAGGTCCTGCATGATTAAAGTACCCAAGACGATCTTTCCGTAAAGGGTATGGTTGTCTTTCTTGTCTTCTATCCATTTTGCTACCAATAGTGTACTGCTGAACATGAACAAGATAGACAGATAAATCGACTCTATATTATTAAATCCAAAGAACCTACTTAGAAAAAAAGCGGTTCCAAAAAAAAACATCGACTGCAGCAGAGTTGTGATGATGATATCTTTTCCGATCTCTTTTAAGTCCTTAAAATTGAATTCCAGCCCGATCAGAAAAAGAAGGAACGTTAAGCCTAATTCGGAAAAGATAAAGACATATTCTTTAATGGAATTATTCTGGACGAATAACAAAGCAAAGAGGAACCCGGATAAAATGTAACCTAAGATGATCGGCTGCTGTATCAACTTTATTATGAAAGATATACCTGCTATAATCAGAAAAAGAACACTTAGATCGATAATAAATGAATTCATGATTATCCTCTTTTTAACTGGCGTCAAAAGTGTTTGAGGATAAATATATAAACATATCTGGTCTTAATAAGAGATTCTTAATAAGATATTTTAAGGGCCTGGTGATGGCCGAAAAATTCAGTTAAGGTAAAATAAGAAAAAGTTTAGCACCGTAGCAAAGCTTACCCAAAGAAAGTAGGGTATAAGCAAATAAGATGCGGTCTTTGAAATCTTGTAAAAATGAATCATCGTTAATAGGATAGCTATCCATAAAATTATTATTTCTATGAAAGCTGATAATGGTAACCTTAATCCAAAAAATAATATTGGCCAGAAAGTATTAAGCGCCAGTTGAATCCCAAAGATTGAGACCGCTGTCTTTGATTGTTTGGATCTGATCCCTTTGTTCCAGATAAGATAAAGAGAAATGCCCATCAATAAATACAGCATGATCCATACCGGTGAAAAAATATCTTTTGGAGGATTGAAAGCCGGTTTGTTAAGAGCCATATACCAAGTTGATACTGATGAAATTGTAAAAAAAGAGCCTATAACACCTGCAAACTGGCACAAGAGGAGGGATGTTGTTAATTTCCAGTAATCTATTTTTTTCATGTTTAAGGAATAGTGATAATCTGATTTAAGAAGTATATAAATGTTAAGGATTCAGAGGCTTTTATGAAACCCCACCGTCCGGGTCATGTTTGTCATCGTTTATCGCAGATAAACAGGACTTGACCAGACGGAAGATACCATGTTCCTATCCGAAGTATAAGGTTATGGTTTCTGTAGTAGGATCGGTTTCATATTAGCCGGATTCAGAAGCTCCGGGGTTAAAATATTATTCTCAACTAAAAAAGGTCGGTTCTTTTTGATATAGACTACTTTATCGGAGTAAGATAATCTTAAATAGATGATATATATTACTTCTTTCGCTGACAAGGATAGTTCGGTTGTCCTGAAAAGGATGCAACCATAGCGGCCTCTGTTCAATGCTCAAACAACTACCTTGGTGTCTGGACTATAACTCACCATGGGCAGCCTGTATTGAATATCGCTTGTGTATGGGGCGAAGAAGATCACCTGTAAAACAAATCAATAGGCGTGTTAAGAATTGATCGTTGTTTCCGGCACTCCTTCACCGAGTCCAGATGTCAGCAGATTTATTTTATTAGGCGAAAAGATGGTTAAAAAAAAGTTAATTACAAAAAAATCAGCTGTTAAAAAGAAAGCAGTTAAGAAATTTTCTAAAAATAGCCGGAGTTCTAGCAAAAAAGACAAGAGTTCTAAGGTCCAGAAATTAGTTAAGTTGGCGAAAGCAAAGAAAAGAAAGAAGAGATGATTCTCGAATTTATTATCCGCTAGGTCTAAATAGTAGAAAATAATTCTCTGGTCAGAAATGTTTAAATACGAGTAAGCTTTATTTTAAATCTAAAAAGAGGTGTGACTTTATGTTACATGACTGCAATTACAATAAAGTAAGGCTTCTGCACGATTTAAGCAGGATCACTAATTTTTTGAAGAAATATGCGAAGAAAGATACAAAGAAAGGAAAAGAGCATCTAGCTTGCCATCAGTTGTATCTGGAAATGGAGACAGATCTAGAGAAGCATATTAAGAAAATTAGTGAAGCTATCAGTAAGCAAGCCAAGAAAGGAAAATTTATCTGAAAATTATGAAGAAAGGAAAAAACTGGTCGAAGCGGGTGACTGAGAAGAGCAATGCGCTTGATCTGGAGCCTGGAATTTTTACCGGGAATAATCCTAAGAGCATCGCAAAATCTCTTGCTAGATCAGCTCTGGAAAGCAAAAGGCGGAAGAACACTCCTTATCAGTCGGCGATGAGCATGTTAAACTTTTACATTAACCGTGCTGGTAAGAATCTTAACTCTCAACGACGCCAAATCTTAGAGCGGGCAAAAAAAGAATTAAGATTTCTTTTTAAAAAAGAAGATAAAAATAAAGGTGATATATGAAAAATGAAATCTGGGATCCTTTTGAAGAGATGAAAAAATTTAGAAAAGAGATGGATAAGATGTTTCAGGATTTTGGAAAGATCTCTCTGCCGAAAGGGCTTAAATTAAGGGAACCTTTGATTGATGTTATTGATAAGAAAAATGAATTAGAGATTACAGCAGAACTTCCCGGCATCGATAAAAAATATCTAAAGATTTCTGTTGATAAAGACAAGGTCGAGATTAAGGCAGGAAAAAAAGAAGAAAAAGAAGAGAAGAAAAAGAATTACTATCAGCAAGAGAGATCATATCGGGGATTTTATAAGGCATTTACCTTGCCAGCTAGGGTAGATCCGGATAAAGCCAAAGTTAAGTTCGATAAGGGGATTTTAACTTTAGAGCTGCCAAAATTAAAACAATTGCCTCAAAAAAAGATTGTTGTTTTTAAAATGATGGCTTGAACATTTTTTTTATCTTATTTTTGCTGTCTTGCAGGATTTTATAGTTAAGCTTTAGGGATGAAATTTAAGGATGTTTGTCATCAAAATAATAAAGATAAAGAAAAGAGGGTGAAAGAAGGATGGTTAAGATGAGATATTCAATTGACAGTTGGAAGAGGTCTTTAGTTAAAACAGTCTCTTATAGGGTTTTGATAATCTTATTAGATTTTTGTGCAATCTTTTTATTGACTCACAAATACAACGTGGCGATAGGCTTTGTTGTAATCAGCAATCTTTATACCAGTGGGGGATATTTTGTCCATGAACGGATCTGGGATAAGATAAAGTTTGGGAAGACGCATCCAAAAAAGAAATCTGGAATAAAATGAGCCGACCGTTCGTTAAGCAAAGCAAAACCAATAAAATCTGTTCGATGAAATAAATATTCCTTTTTGAACAGTTGTCGGGAATCAGGGCTAAAGTCTCGCTTAGTAGATTTTTACGCACTTTTACGGCTCTTTTTCTATTATGCCTAGCCGTTCCAAAAATTTATTAAATGAATAAATTAATATCAGTTTTATCATGGATAAAATCACCGGATTATTACATGCCAGCAGAAAGGTCATTAAAGACTGTTCTCTGCCGAACGGAGCGATTGTTGCGGCAAATTCTACTAAACCTTATTTTCCAACAGGAGCAAAAAATTACAAATTTGTCTGGCCGAGGGATGCGATGTATGTCTGTATTGCAGCGAACATCTTGGGATTAAAAATTCCAGAAAAATTTTTCGATTGGTGCATGAAAGCAGAAGGCTGGAAACAGACCGGATTATTTTATAAGAATTATTATGTTGATGGAAAGAAAGCATTGCCCCAATTTCAACCGGATCAGACTGGAAGTGTTCTGATGGCGGTATATGATTTTTATAAAGACAACAAAAAAGACTGTCAGAAATTTGAAGAGCTTATCACCAGGTCTGCAAACGGTCTGTGTAGAGTCTGGAATAAGGATCATTTTACATTAGTTACACAAGATCTCTGGGAAGAAAGACTATGCTTTCCGGACCTAAAGGACAATTTTACTTATTCTTTAGCAATCTGTGCAAAAGGTTTAGAATGCGCAAACAAGTTGATCCCGAATAAAACTTGGGAAAAAACATCTCATGAGATGAAAAAAATATTGCTAAAAAATTTTAAGGATCATTTCTATCGTTCTTTCGGCAAGATAAATGATGAAAGGATCGATGCTTCCTTGCTGGGTTTAGTCTGGCCTTCGGAATTAGTTTCTGCTAAAGATGAAAGGATGAAGAGAACAGTAACATTAATTGAAGAAAAGATCGTTAAGGATTTTGGGCTTTATCGTTATGAAAATGATGAATATGATGGCTGGATGTATGAACAGAAAACAAATCGGAAAAAAGGCGCTGGTTATTGGCCCTTATTGAATTTTTGGATGGTTCTTTATCAATTGAAAAATGGGAACAGGAACAAGGCCTTAAAATATTATCATAAAGTTCTCAAGGATATGAGGGGTAAAAAATTTATCCCAGAACAGTTTTTTGGTAATAAAATCCAAGTTTCAGTATCTCCCCTTTGCTGGTCTCATTCTATGTTTGTCATCGCTTCAAGGGAGCTGGGCTATATTTAGGTTTGCAGAGATTCTTGTTAAACTTTTTTTTCGTTTAGTCAGATAAAGAAAGTTTTTTAAATATTAAAGATTAAAGTAATCTATGATGGTTTTTAAGAACTTCATAAAATTTCTTAAAGAATATAGGATTATAGCTATTTCGGTTGCTTTTATAGTGAGTCTGGCCTCTTTAAATTTTATACAATCTATCGTTAACGATATTATCTTGCCGATTCTGAGACCGCTCTTTTTTAGTAATAGTACGATTTGGGAGGAAATGGTCCTTCAAATCGGTTCGGCAAACATCAGAATCGGTTCTTTTTTGAGTGCATTTTTAAGTTTATCAATAATACTTATTTTCTTATACCTGTTTGTTGGTAAAATTTTACGTTGGAAACCTAAAAAGTAATTCTTTCGCTGGAAGGAAAAGAAGAATTAATTCATTTAATATCTAAAGCGTCCATGATTTTATCTAGTTTTTCATTGATTATATCAAAATCTCTGTTAGAAGGCTTATTAGAACCGCCTTTTTCTTTTTTTGAAAAACAATCACTACAGAAAACTGGCTTGGATGAAGTTGGTTTGAAAGGAACTTCACATTCATTACCACAAGAAGAACAAGTTACTTTAGTCATATTAAACTCACGCCTATTCCCACCATCACGTGTAGAATCTCTACCAGAAAATCTTCGGCCGCTTCCTCTCGGACTGTCTTCAAAACTAGGCCTGTTTCTAGTAAATCTTTTAGGAGATTCATCTCTAAAATCAGAGTTACTTTTTCTTCCTTTGGAACGTTCAAATCTTACCATAAAACGCTAAAAAGGGCCTTAGTTTATAAGGTTATGTGAAGATTATCAAGCAAGCGAATTATTAAGAGAGAGTGATAATCCTGTTTTTTTTGGGATTATTCCTGTTAGTTGCTTCTGCGAAGCAGTGCAGCGGTTTTACAAAACAAAAATTAGCGAAGAGTTTAGGCAGCTCGCCTTATTTTTTCTTTTTAAACCAATTAATAAGAAATAAAATTCCTATGAAAAAGGCAATTCCAGAGATTTGTATCGCCCACAGTAAATAGTACCATTCAAACCCGTTTTTAATAGACGCAGTCAACAGGGTTGCGGTATAAACCATTCCTGCAAGGATAAATCCAATCCCTCCGACAATCTCACGTTTCCAGGAGATTATTAAAACTATTAATAATATCATTGCCGGAATATTATGCATGAATAATCCTAAAATCGTTCCCCAGAACCCATAATTTTCTTCAAAAATGTCCAAAGACATCAAGGCCAGGAATAAGATGAGAATTATTGATAAAATTCTAGGAATCCAATATATGAATCTGTTAACTTTTTTTACCATACCTTACCAATATAAAATCTGCCTATTTAAAGCTGCTGTTTTAGAAAGCCATCTGACAAATATTTAAAAAGCATAAGCGAAACCATGGTTTTATGAAAAAAGATCCGCTCTGGTATAGAATCCGTGGTTTAGATACGATGGAGGAAAGGTTTGGTGACTATCCTATCCAGAAATTTCTAAAAAAAAGAACACAGATAGAAGATCTAGTTAGAGTGATGGAATTGGGTTTTGGCGAGGGGAGATGTTTATTAGAACTCAGAACTTTATTTCCTGAACTTGAATATTATGGGATAAATAATAAGAAAGAAGGAAATATGCATGCCAGATCTGATTTTAATAAAAATGCCCAGAGATTTGGATTAAGTATTCCTAATAAAAATATGCCCAAACCTTTCTTTTATGATGCCGGCGAAGGTCTTCATTTTGATTCTAACTCTTTGGATTTGATCATGAGCCAGGTAGCATTTCATTATATTAGTGAGAAAGCAAAAATAATTGAAGAGGTGTGGAGAGTGCTGAAACCCGGTGGAAAAGCATTTCTTCATATTGATGCCGTACCAAAAGAAAATTATCCTGATTTTATGAAATCTAATCCGGAAACTCCTCGTTTTGTGATCTATGATGGAGATAAAATGGTAAAGCTAAGCACCTATCTGGGAAAAATAAAAAAGAGCGGTCATGATCTTAAGTTTAGAAATGCGAGTAATAATAAAGATCAAAGAGTTCTTCTTTTGACGAAGAATACCGGAGAAAAATTAGATCTGGGGTTGAGATTTGATGGAATTTCCACCTTAAATCTAGCTCAAATAAAAGGCCTGGATTCTTATAAGACGGAAAGCGGAGTCTGGTGGGGAACACGCAGCGTATATTATTTGAAATAAATTTTCTAATTTTTATTTTTTTTACTAAAGATTAATTGTATTTAACATCCCTGTTAGTTTCTTTTCCCATATACAGTGTGGGAAAATTTCGTCCGAAAAAATTGAAACTAACATCGCTTGCTGTTAAGTTCCCTCGACCGTAGGGAGAAGCGCAGCGTGGTCGAGGTTTAACTCCAAAGGAGATTAAACCGAAGAAGTTCGTGGAGGGGCTTTTTTGTAGTTTTCAACATTCAGAATTTGGCACACCCATTAGTAACTAAATAGTAGTAAAGTATTTAAATGAAGCCTGTTTTTCTATATAAAATGGAACCTATTCAATGGTTAGAATCTTTGAAAGGAAAATATCTGGCACAAGAAGCAGTGTTTGATGGAATGGATGATCGAGCTAGAGACCAGAATCTTAGGCTTTTTGAAGCATTGAAGAGAGCAGGAGAAAGAATTGATCAAGAATTACCAAATAATGTTTATGGATTATTTATTAAGGGAAGTAGAATTAAAGGATATCATTCTTTAGAAAGTGATTTAGATTTAATTGTTGTTTCTCCTGCTGATGTATCTAGAGGAAATATTTATGATATACTTTACTCTTCAATACAAGAATCTGGTTTATCCGTTCCGTTTGATGGTGGAGCAGAATTATGGGAACATCAAATAGAGAAAGACGAGTTTTTGTATCAAGTTGATCACGAACCAGGATTCTTAAATTGTATGTTTGGTTATGAAATATATTCAAATCCAAATTTGGTTTTGGCTCGATTGGCTGTACTTGAAGTAGTTAAGGCTTGGGGTGGCAGATTTGATTGGGATTATGTTCAGAAAGCATTTAATGATGATTATTTAGGGACTCCTGAGAATGACATTCCAAAGATTGCCGGAAGATTGGGGATTGGAAGAACCGATGTTAGTCGAGTACTGACACGAGATGTTTATCGTCAAAGATTTCAAAAATTTTCTTTGCCTGAACCTGAAGAAGTGAGAAATGGTTTAATGGAAGAGTATAGAAAAACAGGCGACAAATCTTTAAGAGAATATGATATGTTTGAAGTTCTTCAAGATGTTAGAAGAGAATTAGATGAAGGCTTCTAAAAATATCAATAGTGTGCCAAATTCTTATCAGAAAATACATTGTTTCTAAAAGCCCCGTAACGAATTGAACTTAACATCGCAACTATGCGAAGTCTCAAAAGGGTGGCATATGGGATGAGGCAAACCACAGCCCAAGCAGGTAAGGGTAAATTTATTTTGAAAATTATAAATTTGGTTTGAGATTTGGGAGAGGCGGAAGGAGTTACGTAGTGGCGACTGAAGCCGAACCGTATAGTTGCTGTTAAATACTCGAGCCTACGTAGTGGGCGAAACGAGGAGTGAAACGACGAAGAGTAATTTTTGGTGATTCAGGCGAACATAGTGAGCAATCCTGTTAATACATTTAGATGACAATTTCGTTATTTCCAGTCCGAAGGGCTTTTTATTAATTCATCAGGGGCAATCTTTGTTTAGAATTTCGGCACTAATATTTGAATCTTCTTTCGTAGTTTTTATGATCAAACCATTCCAGAATAGCTGAGATTAACTCTACTTCGTTATTTGGAGCGATAGTGTATAAAAGTCTCCAACCTCTAGGCAGATCATACTTCCATAGGTTATTAATTTCGTATTTCTTGATGTATTCTTTTGGTATTAATCTCTTTGGAATTTGGATTCCAAAAAAAGCATTTTCTCTTAGATCATGAATTGCTCTAATCATTGCTTTCTTGATAGGATCATCATCTTTCAGAGAGTTAAAATCTTTCTCTAGTTCATCTGAGATAAATACAACTTTGGAAGGTTTAATCATACTAATACCTCTTTTCGCTCTCTAAGTCTTTGAGCAAGTTTTGGATTCCAAATGTAAGCAATCTTACCTTCCCGGTCAAAAGCAATCTTATTGATACTTTCCAGATATTCCAAAATAACTAAAAAAGTCTGCCACATCACTTTTCGTGGGAGTTTTTTCCAGAGTTCTGTTCGGTTGTATTCTCCACTATTTTCTTCTATGGTTCCCTCTACCATAAGCACAGTATCTAATGTTGGCGAGCGTACAAAAGGGTTTTCTAATACTTGTGTTGGCATAAATGGCTAATATATCAATTGATATATAAATCTTTTGGTGGATTTTTGGAAAATTTTAAGCAAAGATTTTTATAAGAATGATACTATCTATTATTCATGGTAGAGATAGAAGTATATAAAACTGCTAAAGAAGCAAAGAAATTGTTAGAAAAATATGAGCAAGATAATCGAGAGGCTTTTGAAGGGTTTGTAAAACATCAAGGTGAAAGTGCTTCTGAAAGATTGGGAAAACAGACTTATTATTTTGTTGCAGAATTGGGTGCATATGTTGATGATAATCCAGAAAAATTTTACTTTGAATCGGTTGCATTTCCATTTTTAGGTTGGAATAGTCTTCATGATGATATTAAATCTTTAGTACAAGGAGTAAAAGATGCAGTAAGACATCAAACACCTAAAAACATTGAAGCTATTTTATATACAGTTGATGATCATGATGCTAAAAATAATGAAATGAAGGGAGCTGTTGAAAATTTATCTCCAGAAGGAGCTTATGGTTTTGATAAAGAAGAATTAGAAAAGTCTTTAGAAGTATTTGAAAAGTTAGAAAAAGATGAAGAAAGAGGATTAACAGAGCAAGAAAGACAAGAGTTTGTTAGATTGTACGAGAGAGGATAAAAGTGCCGAAATTCTTTTAGTTTTATTTTGAGATTGCCCTATTTAGTTTTTAGAAATTGTTATCTTTAAAGTTATTATCACCAAAAATTATTGTATTTAACATTAGGTTCCCTTGTTATATTCCCCGAAGGGCTGAAATTTAGTGCAACGATGCCGAAGGCAAAAAATCAGAGTTCCGCCCCTCGACGTTTTTAGCATTATACATTAAAGCCCATTTGCAACCCAAAAGTATTTAAATATGTGCATATATACATATTATATGGTAAGAAATAAAGTAAAATTTTTCAAAGCATTGGGAGATGAAACAAGGTTAAGTATAGTAAAATATCTCCTAAATAATGAATATTGTGCTTGTGAGTTTACATCTATGACAAAAAAAGACCAAACCACCGTATCAAGACATCTTAAAGTATTGGTAGAAGCAGAGATTTTGAAATATGAAAAAAAAGGCAGGAACATAATTTACAGTATCAAAGATGAGGAAATAAAAAAAGGATTATTGAATTTTGGAATAAGAGGAGTAAAATCTTGTTGTTAAGGAGGATTTAAGATGAAAGATAAGAAAATAAAAGAAATTGTAAAGGAAAGATATTCTAAAATCGCAACTAGTGGTTGTGGATGTAGCACGGCATCCTCATGTTGCAGTAATCCAGCTACAAATAAAGATATCTCAAGAAGCATAGGATATACAGAAGATGAAATGAATTATGTCCCAGAAGCCAATATGGGTCTTGGATGTGGCAATCCCCTAGCTCTTTCCAAAATTAAAGAAGGGGATGTAGTTTTAGATTTGGGAAGTGGTGCTGGTTTTGACGCATTTTTAGCAGTTCAAAAAGTGGGAAAAACGGGAAAAGTCATTGGCGTGGATATGACTGAAGAAATGATAAAAAAAGCCAGAGAAAATGCACAAAAATATGGTCATAGAAATGTAGAATTTAGATTGGGAGATATTGAGAATTTGCCTATTGAAGGAAATTCTATTGATGTTATAATAAGTAATTGTGTAATCAATCTTGCACCTAATAAAAAAAGAGTTTTTGAGGAAGCATACAGGGTTTTAAAAAAAGGTGGTAGAATGTATGTTTCAGATATTGTTTTATTAGGGGAATTAACAGAAACACAAATGAACGATAGAGATTTAATTGCAGGATGTGTTGGTGGGGCATTACAAAGAGATGATTATCTTACAATAATCAAAGATGCCGGGTTTAAGGTTAGAATTTTGGGAGAGGACAAAGAGATTAATAAAAGACAATACGGTGGAATTAATCTAGAAAGCCTGAAAATTGAAGCGTGTAAGTAAGTTGCAAATGGGCTATCTAAAATAAATTTGTTTCTAAAGTCGAGGGGCGGAATTGAATATAACGTTGGAATTATCAGAAGTTTTTTGGTGAGGCAACCCACACCAAAAAATTTGGGAAACATTCGGGAAATCGCTTGGCGATTTAGGCGAAGCCGACCGAATTTTCCTGATAATTCCTGTTAGTTTCGTTTTCCGCTACGAAGTCCG
>JAHJDB010000024.1 GCA_018812765.1 Nanobdellota archaeon | reverse complement strand
GAGAAATAGAAAAAAATACGTTTTCTTAATTATTCTTTGGCTCGGAACTTAATTATAGCTAAAGTATCGCTTAGCAGATTTTACATCTTTTAGGCCATGCCGGCGACTTTTTCTACTATGCCGTTTTAAAATCTGTTTAAGATTAATCTGATTTGATTTTTTTCTTACTGGCTAAGTTAATGTAAATCTCTTCAAAATGGTTTTTTTGTTCTGTTTCGATCTTTTTTTGGTTCTCTAGATGTAGCAAAGGGATAAAAGTGTAAACTTTCTCTCTTTTACCTGCTCTTGGTGGTAAGAGTTTGGAAAAGGTAAGCTTATCGTTTTTATCTTTATCAGAATAGTATGAGATCTTGTGGTAAATATCCCTGATTACTTCCATGATGTCAACTTTTTTACCGGGCATGATGGGGAATTTTACTGGTCTTTGTTTTTCAAGAATTTTCTTTTTAGTAGCCATGGCTCTTTGCAGAGCGTCAACCAAATCATGGATGGACACTTTTCTGTTTCTGGGCTGAGGATTTTTAGGGATGAGCTTAAATTTTTGTTTTTCGCCCTTCTGTTTTCCGTCATCTAATTCTTCAAATAATTCTTCTTCAAGATCTTCATCAGCTTGATTGATTAGACGGTCAAGATTAGAGATATCATTGTCTATCAGATGGGTAGCTTTAACCTTGAGAAGGATTGCTGCTGCCAGCAAAATTTTACCCGGAATCTTAAAATCTTGTTCTTTTAATTGTTTGATAACTTCAATGAATCTTTTAGTTAAGACCACTAAATCAATATCCCAAGGGTCCATTTCTTCTGACTTGACTAAATCGTAGATGATGGTTCTCCAGTTGAGTTCATCTTCATTCATTAACAAGTCGAATAGTTTTTGCTGCATAATGACAGAAGTAGTCTCTGTTGGTTTAAATGTTTTGTTGTTTTAGTTGAGGATAATTGTTTCGCATATTTAGTTTTGCTCCAACCAAAGTTTGAAAGGCTTGGCATTATTTATGTGTTATATGGTCTTTCATTATTTTTTAAAAGGTAAATAAAGAAAAATGGTGGGCCCAGCCGGATTTTCGTTATTGAAAAACTCGAACCGGCGATCAATGCCTTACTTCTTCAACGATAAATCGTCAGCATGTAAGGGCACTGTCATAGCTTCTAGCATGTTCCCATGTCACTAGACCATGGGCCCAACAAAGTCTTTGTTCTGAGTTCATTTATTAATTTTTTGGAAAAAGAGAGTAAAATTTAATTAAAAATCCTTGTTTTCACTAAATCATGGATATCTACGAACCGGCTGAAGATTCTTACCTGCTTCAAAAATTTGTAAAAAAATATGCTCTTGGTCGCGTTTTAGACCTAGGTACCGGCTCGGGAATACAGGCTTTGACGGCCATAACTTCTTCAAATGTAAGGGAAGTGATAGCTGTAGACATTAACATAAAAGCAGTTAAAAAGCTAAATGAAGAGATAAAAGAGAAGAATCTGAGAAAAATAAAAGCTTTTCAAGGAGATCTGTTTGAGAATCTGCACGGACAGTTCAATCTGATAATTTTTAATCCACCTTATCTGCCCCAAGATACGGGTATAGATGATCCTGCTCTTTATGGTGGGAAAAAGGGCTGGGAGCTCTCAGAACGATTTTTCAAGGAAGTCTCAAAATTTTTGCTGTCTGACGGAAAGATCTTGTTCTTATTTTCTTCGCTGACAAACAAAGAAAAAATCGAAGAGATTATCAAGAATAATCTTCTTCAATTTAAACAGCTGGCTAGAGAGAGGATGCCGATGTTTGAGGAATTGTATGTTTATGAGGTTGAGAAGACTCCCTTGTTAAGAAAATTAGAAGCTAAACATATAGAAGACATCCATTATTTTGCTAAAGGTAGACGGGGAATGATTTACACCGGAGTAATAGATAACAGTAATTATGTGAAAACTCATTTTCCGTTAAAAAAAGACCTGATTAAAGTAGCAATCAAAGCAAAAAGAGAAGATTCAGAAGCTCTAGAAAGGATGCAAAACGAAGCTAAATGGCTTAAAATTTTGAATAAACAAGGTATCGGTCCAAGGATTCTTTTTTCTGGGGAAGATTATTTAGTCTATAAATTTGTGGAAGGAGAATTTATCTTGGATTGGTTAAGGCAACATCCTAAAGAAGAGATTAAAAGGGTAATTATCCAGACTTTAAAGCAGTGTTTGATCTTGGATCAACTTAAAGTAAATAAAGAAGAGATGCATCATCCTCAGAAACATTTAATTGTAGATAACAATAAAGTTCCTATTCTTCTTGACTTTGAAAGATGTAGTTATACTGATAAGCCCCATAATGTAACTCAGTTTGTTGAGTTTATCTGCAGATTAAAGGACGAACTAAAAAATAAGGGTTGGGATATAACTGTTTCAGAATTAAGGAATTTAGCTAAAATTTACAAAGAAACTCTTTCGGAAGAGAGTTTTCAAAAAATTTTAGGTTGTGTTGGTCTTTCTTAAGGTCTTTTTCAACAAAATTAGTTTACTCTTTTTTTAATAAAACTCAGTCTTACCTTCGTTAAAAATTCCTTGTTTTAATTCTACTGGCCTCCAATCATCAATAACTAAATCAGCCTCTAACCACCCTGCTAATTCTTTAGAGTTTCCGATAGTAGCTGACAATCCTACTAACTGAGGTTTGATCAATTGTTTTAACAAAGTGATTATGACCTCTAAAGTAGGACCTCTGGTAGGGTCGTTAAGAAGATGGATCTCATCAATGATCACACTTTTCACTTCAGAGATCCAAGAAACCTTATGTCTTAACAAAGAATCTAGTTTTTCGGTTGTTAAGATCAACAAGTCATAACTGGCTAGATAGCTGGAGTCAGAATCAATATCTCCGGTAGACATGACTACTTTAAATTCAGTCCCTTTCAATAAGCTTTGATATTCTTTAAATTTTTCTCCGGCTAAAGCTTTCAAAGGGACTATATATATTGCCTTGCCCTCTTCAAGAGCCTTGCAGATAGCCATGGTGGCGACCAAAGTTTTACCAGAAGCCGTAGGTGCACAGGCCAAAATAGATCTCTTTTCCAACAAACCTGCTTTAACAGATTTTTCTTGGATTGGTGTTAGCTGTGGGAATTTAGAATAATAAATTTTGAAAAAATCTGGCAAGGATAATTCTTTTAGTTCCATGCTGCTCTCCAGAAGAAGAATATTTATAAGATTTTAGGTCATTATTTATAAATCTACAAAATGAAAAATAAAAATTTTGCCAGAGATGGCAAAAGAAAGATAAAATCTAGCTTTTTTAACAAAGGCAAGGTAGAAAATAGAACACTGTTCTATAACCTTGTTTTATCATTCTCAAATGATGAACTGCTGAAACGGGAAAATTTCTCAGTTTTAGGGTTTCTCAGGGTATTTAGTTTTTTTTCATCTTTCATTCTTACGAAACACTTATAAATGCATTTTTGGTAAAGTGTCATACACTATAAAAAAAAGCGTAGGATTAGTTATATCCTTCGAAATTTTTTAGTTGCTTGAATCATCTGTGAAATCGAAAAAGCTGGTCCTTTTTGGGCCTGCTGTTCGGAATTTTTATGGATGATTTGACAAGAGCATAAAAAAACATTCAAAACACGGAGGTGTGTTTAGGAAAATGGAAATAAAAAAGATGGTAAAGCGCATTTTTGCTATTGGCGCTGGTGCTACTATGTTAGGAGCAACAGTTATGGGCGCAATGGCTGCTGACCTGAAAAACTACCCTGACATGTTTGTTGATGACGGTGTCTTCAACGGTCTATTGGTTGTAGGAGAAAAAGCAGCTGCTGTTGATAACTTAGCTTTGACAGATATCGCTTCAAGTATGATGTACATGAAGTCAGATGTTAGCACAGTTTCAGTAGAAGGAGATGCTTGGAAAGTTGAAGCAGGTGGAGATGAACTTGAGTTTGGAGAAGCTGTTGGTCCTGCAGCAAGCGGTGTCGTAGATTTCTTAGATGAAGATGATCTTGGAGCACTAGCTACTGGACAGTTGAAAAGTTCAAAGGGTACATTCAGTTACGAACAATATCTACACTTTGACAACGCTGTCATCAACACAACTTATGCAGAAGATGATGATGATATTACGGCTCTTTACTTAAAGGTCCCTGACAACAGCATGTTTGCAAGGTATGAATTGAACTTCCTTACTGCAGCTAAGTCTGATATCGATGCCAGTGAAACTTATAAGTTAGATGACATTGAAGGAAAGCAGCTTACAATGATGGGCAAGACTTATGATATTGTCAAGGCAGTAAGTGGCAATGCTAACAGCAATCAAGTAACTTTGACTTTGATGGCCGGTTCTGTATCAGAAACTTTACTGGAAGGCGAGGCACAGACTTATACCGTTAACGGTAAGCCTTACGAAGTTTCCTTGACCTTTACTGATAGCAGTGATAGAGCTAAGTTTGTCGTCAACGGTGAACAGACTCCTTTACTAGATGAAGGGGACACCGAAACTTTATCTGACGGTACAGTTTTAGGGCTAAGCGAAGTTTTATACCAAGATTATGCCGGCGGTATCCATCAAGCACATTTCTTCTTGGGAGCAGATAAGATTGTCTTAGAAGATGACGATATCACCGATACCGCTTCATCTGATGAGTTATCTGTTAACGATGAGACTGTTGATGGTTCAGACATAACAATAACTGGTTCTATTAATGATAACGCAACATCTACCACAGATGACGGCGAATTAGAGATAGATACTATCGTTATCAACATGACTGCCCAGGACGACTACTTTATTGCTGAAGATGAAACTCTGCTGGGACAAGAAGAGCTAGATGAGAAGGACTTGCTTTTCACTCAGAATTGGGACATCCAATTCAAGGGAATGACTGATGAGAAAACAAACGAAATCAGTGTAAAACCTAAGAGCAGTGAGAAGGAGTATGAATTGTCTTTCGTTAACGTCAATGGTGATAAGATTGATGTGCCTTTAGCTTATGCCAGTGCTGGTACTAGCGTGAGGTTTGGAGATCAAGATGATCCTTTGTTGTTGAACAGATCGGTAATAACTGATGAAGATTATTTCATCTTGAACGATGATACTGATGAAGATTCAGTCACTAACATTGTTCAGTACAAAGGTGCAGATGATAACTCTAAGTCAGACCCAAAGATGAAGTTAAAAGTTCTGGCAACCGGAGAAACTTTATCCCGGCCAATTACTTTTAGTGCTACTAATTCAGCAACTGCAACCTTGAAGCTGTCTGGAACGACTTACAACCTTGCAAACGCTACAGCTACAGGTTCAGATGATTGGAGCATAACTGTAAGCAGTGGTGGTGAAGCTACCGAAACAAGATCTGTCGATACCCTGATGAACTTTTTGATCGCTAAAGGCGGAGCTAAAATCTGGCTGACGGATCAAAACAGTTCAATAGAAACTGATGAGTTGAAATTTAACGTCAGCTTAATCGACAGCAATTTGATCGATGATGCAGCTTCAGTGCCTTACTTGGTAAAAGGTTACAACATTGTTCCTGCTAGTTCAGAACTAGATTTCGGCAGCGCGGTAGGAATTACCTTAGTCTCTCCTGATGGAGATGATGACAACTCTTACGGTTGGTCTGCTAACGGAGCATGGGTACACTTGAATAGTCCTTCTGGAACAACAAGTGCTGATACCTTGACTATTGACTGGCCAGAAGATGAAAGGACTGCTTTAGTCTTCGTGACTTCAGGTGCTACAGCTACAACTGCTAGCGGCGGTTCATTAGCTTCAGTAACCATTATTGATGCTACCAAGCTTGACAGCGAAGTTACTAGTGTCTCTGCACAGAACTTGATTACCGTAGGTGGTCCTTGTGTTAACACAGTATCCGCTGAGTTGCTAGGCAACCCATCAAACTGTGCTGAAGGATTCTCTCCTGGAAAAGCAAGAATCAAGCTGTTTGAGAACGCAAACGGTAACTTAGCTATGTTAGTAGCTGGTTATAGTGGTGCTGACACGAGACTTGCAGGTAAGGTTGTAGCTAACAGAGCTTCCGAACTTTCCGGTATGGAAATGGAAGTTGAAGGTACGACTTACAGCGATGCAACTTTAGGTGCACCTTCTGTCGCAGCTCCAGTTGAAGAAGTTGTTGAAGAAGCTCCAGCTGAAGAAGTTGTTGAAGAAGTAGCTGAAGAATAAGCCTGAAAAAATTTTTATTTTTTCTTTTTTTTCTTTTTTAAAGTAGTGTTAGTTTTAATTTTGAAAGAAGATTTATATATTAAACAGCTTTTTTATAATTAAGAGGTGACTCGATATTAAATTAAAAAATAATTTGCCAGTTATTACCTTTTTACTCTTGTTGATTATATCCTTCCTAGTCATAAGGCCTTTTATTTTAGCGATATTTTTAGGAGCTTTGCTGGCTTATATCTTTTATCCCCTTTACAAATATCTAGTGAAGAAATTTAGAAACAAGACCGTTTCTGCCTTATTACTTTGTATTTTTATCTTTTTAATCATTCTTGTTCCGATGGGGTTCATGATAAACTTATTAGTTAAAGAGTCATACGTATTATACTTATTAGTTAAACAAAAATTAGCAATCGGCTTTTTTGAAAAATGCAGCAGCGACTTTTGTCATAATCTTAAAGATTTTTTACAGAGCGATTTTGTCAGTTCTCAGTTGAAAGAGATAACCAAAACAGTTACTGATCTGATCATCAGAAAAGGTTCTTCTCTGCTGATGAGCTTGCCGCGGCTGCTTTTAAACATGTTTGTGATCCTCTTTACAATGTTTTATTTCATGAAAGACGGAGAATTGCTCCTGAAAAGAGTAGAAAAATTCTTCTCTAACCATAAAAATAAATATTTACATGTTCTTAACAGGTTGAAAGAGATAATACATGGAGTAATCTTTGGTTATTTGCTGGTAGCGATAATTCAAGGCGCGTTAGGAGCGTTAGGCTTCTTTCTTTTTGGCATCCCCTCGCCTTTATTTTGGGGTTTAGCCATGGCTTTATTAGCTTTGATTCCTTTCTTAGGCACGGGGGTAATTTGGGTTCCCGCGTCAATTATACTGCTTTTACAAGGAATATTTCAAGGATCTAACTTTTTAATATTCAAAGGGGTAGGTCTTTTTGCCTATTCGCTCTTGATAGTAAGCAGCATCGACAATATTCTTCGACCAAAATTAATCGGCGGAAGAGCTAAAGTTCATACTGCTATCATCATGATTGGTATCTTCGGCGGCTTAGTGGTTATCGGACCGTTAGGAGTGATTATCGGCCCTTTAGTTTTAGCTTTAACAGCAGAATTAATCAATTTATATCTAAATGATTCGAAGTAGGATTATTGGATTCTTTTTGCATAATCAATCAGCTGTTGAAGGTAATTTTGCATCTGGATCTGTTCAGGAATATTTCTCAGAAAAAAATCATTCTCTAATTTTATCGAGTAAGTCTTGAAAATCTTGTCAAGAAAATCTTGATGCGGCAGAGTGTTATTGATAGCAGTATAATAGGTCCATTTTTTACCTTGCATGAGCTTATTCTTATAAAATTTATAACTTGATCCGGCTTTATGGACGGCCAAATAAGTACCTAAAGTAATGACGCAAAGTAAAAGTATTAAAGAGATGGTCTTTACAGCCGTCTCTTCAGAGGCATTAAGTTCAAGAAGTGAGATGTTTAGCAATACTCCTAAATAGAACACTATCCCCAAAACTAAATAAGAGATTAATTTTGGCAATATTGCTCTCATCTTTTTTTGTCTTAAGACATAAATGGGCTGTTCTGGTTGTTGTGGCAACTGCATCTTTAAAGTTATTTCTTTTTGGTTTAAATGCTTTGCGGGAAAATCTGGCTTTTGATAGGTTAGAACTTGCGTGAAAACAATAAAAAGGTTAATAAATGAGCAAAGAAAAGAACCTTTATCGGGCCTGTAGTCTAGTGGCTACACAGAAAACGAAGTTTTTTGTTCTTTTCTGTGCTGCAGATGATGCCGCCTCGACATGGCGGAGGTCCCCGGTTCGAGAAAGTCACTGCGTTCGTTCATTCGTGCGCAAGCTTACGAATTTCCGGCTGGGCCCATTATTTTTCTCTAAAAATGAGTTTAGATTACAAAGTCAGAATTGAAGGAAGACAATTTCGTTTGCCGGTTGCAATAAATTTATTCTCAATAGACCATAGGATTAGGTCAGTAAAAGGAAGATATCTTGATTCAGAGGTAAGTTTATGTTTAGAATTTGATGATAATGATGGAAAACTTATAAGAGCTGAAGGACAGCAGTTTGATAGCAGAACTGAT
>JAHJDB010000023.1 GCA_018812765.1 Nanobdellota archaeon | reverse complement strand
CTTGTTGTAAACAACCACAACCTTTTTAAGAAGCTGACCATTTTAAGATAGTAAATCCAAGGAGGAAACCAAAATGGTCGCAACATGGTTAATCATAACAATTGTAGTAGTAGTACTGTTTATAATTTACATTTATAACAGCCTCATCAGATTAAGGATGAGAGTAAAAAATGCCTGGGCTCAGATTGACGTCCAGCTTAAAAGAAGATATGACTTAATCCCTAACTTAGTTAACACAGTTAAAGGATACATGAAACATGAAAAGGGGGTCTTAGAAGAAGTCACCAAGGCCAGAACATCATTAATGTCTGGTTCGATGGATAAGAAAGCTAAAGCTTCTAACCAAATCACTGAAGCGTTAAAATCTATCTTTGCTGTTGCGGAGAATTATCCACAATTGAAAGCTAATGAAAATTTTAAGCTTTTGCAGGAAGAATTGTCAGGAACGGAATCAAAGATCGCTTATGCCCGTCAATTTTACAATGACAGCGTAATGGCTTTCAACGAAGCAATCCAAGTTTTCCCAAAAAATATTTTTGCAAAAATCTTCAGTTTCCATAAAGAAGAGTTCTTTGGCGCTGAGAAAAAAGAAAGAGAAAGTGTCTCGGTAGAATTTTAATCTTGCAAAAATGGGGATTTACGAAGAGATTTCAGCTAATCAGAGAAGGTCTATTCTCTTAGTAGTATTTTTTTTTGCTTTTGCCATCTTCTTGGGATTGGTGATAGGAACATATTACGGCAGTAACTATTTTGGAATCGGTCTAGCTGTAGTCATCGGAACGGTTTATTTTCTCTTTTCGTATTACCAAGGAGATAGAGCTATCCTAGCAATGACCGGAGCTAAAGAAGCTAAAAAACCAGAACATGCTTACTTGATAAATACAGTGGAAGGTCTGGCCATCGCTGCAGGACTTCCTAAAGCTCCAAAAGTTTATGTCATTGAAGATGATGCCCTTAACGCTTTCGCTACAGGAAGAAAGCCGGAAACTTCTTCCATCACCGTCACTACCGGTCTTCTGAACAAGCTTAATCGTATGGAACTAGAAGGAGTCATTGCTCATGAGATGTCTCATATTAAAAATTATGATATTAGGGTGATGATGCTAGCAGCAATTATGGTGGGAGTGACAGTACTCCTTTCTGATTTCCTTCTAAGAAGCTTTCTGTGGGGAGGAAGAGGTAGAGACAGAGAAAACAACCAGTTAAGTGTAGTGTTTATCATTATAGGAGTTGTTTTAGCTATACTCTCTCCTTTGATTGGGGAAGCGATCAAGCTAGCCATCTCTAGAAAAAGAGAATTTCTAGCTGATGCTTCCGGAGCTTTGCTGACCAGATATCCTAAGGGTTTAGCTGACGCGTTAAGAAAAATAAAGAATGATCCCGACCCGCTAGTAGATAAAGCTAACAAAGCTACAGCTCATCTTTTCATCTCTACCCCATTCCGAAAAACAAAGAAGATGTGGCTGAAAAATATTTTCTCAACCCATCCAGACATAGATGAAAGGATTAAAAAATTAGATGCAATGTAATTCCTAAAAATTAACCCTTAAGCAACTCTTTTTAAGAATTCTTCCAGTACTTCTTGTAAAGTCAACGAGCCTTCTCTTTCTAGAAGATTGTAAGTTACAACCACTAAAGGTTTATTGACAGTTATCAGCTTAGTGATGTCAATAGGCGTACCAGAAACGACCACTTCGCAGGGGGTATTATTGATAGTTTCCTGTAAATCATTGATCTGCTGATCGCTATATCCCATCGCCGGTAAAAGATTACCGATTTCTAGATATTTTTCATAAGTCTTTTTAATCTCTCCCACCGCATAATTCTTGGCGCTTATTAACCTTAAAGCTCCGTTTCTTTTAGCTGCGACACTCGCTGCTCCCGTCTTGACATTACCATGGGTAGTGGTAGGGCCGTCTTCCACACATAAAACTGTCTTTCCGGCAATCAGTTCCGGTTTATCGACGATCAATTCAGAGTCAGCATAGATTACTTTAGCTTCAGGATTATATTTTTGGATGTTTTCTTCGATTTTTTCGACGTCTTCTTCCTTAGCAGAATCCATCTTATTAAAAACGATAACATCGGCGCGCCTGAAATTTATCTCACCCGGATAATATCTTAGCTCGTCTCCGGAACGTAAAGGATCGACAACAACAATCTCTAGATTAGAGTTATAAAAAGGAAAATCGTTGTTGCCGCCGTCCCATAAGATGAGGTCTGCTTCTTTCTCTGCTTCTCTTAAGATTGCTTCATAATCAACCCCGGCATAGATGACAAAACCACGAGAGACGTAAGGTTCGTATTCTTCCCTTTCTTCAATAGTACATTCTGCTTCGTCCATATCTTCGTAAGCAGCAAAACGCTGTACTCTTTGCTTGACCAAATTGCCGTAAGGCATAGGATGACGGACAGCGACGACACGTTTTCCAGATTTTTTTATCAAATCAATAATTTTTCTAGTAGTCTGAGATTTGCCGCAGCCGGTCCTGACTGCGCAGACAGAAATGACTGGTTTAGTAGATTTGATCATTGTGTCTTTCGGACCTAGAAACATGAAGTTTGCTCCGGCAGCCATCGCTTCGCTGCCTTTATTCATGACATATTGATAATCAACATCGGAATAGGCAAAGACTACCGTATTTATATCATGCTCTTTGATCAAAGCGGTCAATTCCTCTTCTGGATGGATGGGAATACCTTCCGGATATAATGGGCCAGACAATTCCGAAGGATATTTTCGGTCATCGATGTAAGGTATCTGTGTTGCGGTGAAAGCAATAACTTCGTAAGAATTATTGTTACGAAAAAATGTGTTAAAACAGTGGAAGTCACGACCAGCTGCACCCATGATTAAAACTTTTTGTCTCATTTGATAAACCACCCCTTTTATTAAAAAAGAAAAAGAAGGTTTCTATTTATATTGTTTTTGTTTGTAGAAAATATAATAATTTTACAAAAAAAATTACAGCTCTTTCAGCTTCTTCAGAGATTCAGAAAAAAAATCTTTCCTTTCCTTGATTGCAATAGGAGAACCGCCACCATGCCAAGTAAACCTAGGCCTCATCTGGACCGGAAATAAACTTTCGTTAGCATCATCAAACAATACCGCTGCACCCTTAACTCTAGGAAGAGAATCAATCTCCTCATCAAGACCCTTACGCATGTAAGACTGCATCAACATCTTTAATGCTTCCGTGTCCATCTTGGCAGTCAATCTATGAGCAATGACCGTATCAGACTGAGTCATTACGTCAGTATGGATCTTTGCCGGCTGCTGGGTTGCCAAAATCAAAGAAATGCCGGGCTGCCTTCCTTCCCGAAGAATTGTAATCAATGCTTCGGATGCAGCAGTCTTACCATCGTGAGGAAGCAGTTCATGTGCTTCATCGATAGCGACCCACACTAAAGGGTCTTCCATCTTCTCTTCAACATCTTTCTTAAAATAATGCATGGCTGCGTCTACAGATTTAAATTCCTCGGTCTTTCTGGCAAGCATCCTCTGTTGAAATAAGGTTCTAGTGATGATGGCTACGACTAAAGCCTTGATCTCCCAGCCCGAAGCGATAGTGGCATAAGGACTTACATCTAAGACCGTAACCTGACCAGGAGCAATAATTTCTTTCAGCGCTGTTCCTTCTTTAGAAAAGATCTCCCATCCTTTCGCTTTTTCCAGCTGATTCACAACGACGCTGATGGTAACCTTATCCGAATCAGCATCGTTCCTGGCAAGATCGATCAACTCATCCAATTCGTAGCTCTGCTCTTTCTTTTTCAGCTGCTGCACAATCCGAGTAATCAAAACTCCGGCAGCAGAATTGGGATCGAGATTGAAAGCGTTGCACCAATCGTGAGGTTCAACATCTATCGGCCTTAAAGAGAAAGGAAAGTCGGTAGGGATACCTTCTTCCTGATACTTATAATAAAAACCGGAAGGAGTATAAATTTTCACGTCTAATCCTCGAGGAGTGAAGCCCCATTGCTTGACCAATTCAGCATCCTGGAAATTAGGATATTTCATCGTCCAATAGATTCCCATCGTATCCAGAAGGACGATGGAAAGATTTTGTTTTATCTCTAAAGGCAAGTCGGCAAGACCCTCAGCTATCGCCCCCATAGTGTATGATTTTCCCGAACCTCTTTTCCCCACTATAAATACGACATGGGCTCCGGCTACGTCCATGTAGACCGGATTGGATAAAGAAGTGGTCTGGCCCATCTTGACATACTGCTTGCCAATCAAAACCGTACCTCTTTTACCATACTTAGCAACATCCCTCTTAGATCTGCCTATTATTACATCAAAGGTCATTAAAATAAATAAATTAAAGTAAGAATAAAAATGTATCGAAAAATCAGTACAATTCTTTTTCGGAGTGGTTATCATCGTCCTTGCCAATGGTGAGTGAGCTAAACTATTCGTCAGACCAAGTCAAGCTGCCTTTTCCTTCGACAAAATATCTAATTAATCTTCAACTTAAATCTGCAAGAAAAGGACGAACGAACGGCAAAGATGATAATCGCTCCCTTTTTGAACTGTGCCGAAAAATTATAAAAAATAAGAAACAATATTAAAAAAACTAATTGAAAAAAATTAAAGTTTTAATTTAAAGTTTGTCTTCTGTCAGAACATTTACCTTGGAAGAATCTTTTACCGTTGAACTTGTTCCGACCAGGTGAGATATACTATACCGCTCAGCCAACCTTAACAATTCAAGGTCTACTTCACCATCAAGAGCGATAGCGTATATTCCCCCGTTAAGACTCTTTACGGTCGAAGCCAGCTCGCTCAAAGGAACTTTCCCTAAAACATTAAGTTTCTGGTCAAAGATGCAGGCTCCCCTAGTGCCGAATAGATCTTCACTAGTCTTCTTAAGAATACTTTTCTCTCCAGAAGTAAGTCTTTCTTCTCTCTGCCCATGTTTAGGCGGAAGAGATTGAGTCCTTTGATAAGGTTTTCTTTCAACAGTACTCGAAGAGCTTCTTCGATCACTGCTTGGAGACGGCCTACGGTCGTTATCTCTACGATCGTTATCATAAGAAGGTCTTCTCAACTGATGTCTATTGCTGTTATAAGAAGTATTCTTAGGTATAGGATCTTTCAAAGAACCTTCATTATCTACTCCTAAATCATGCTTAGACTGTTCAGCAGTTATTCTGCCCCTTAAAGCCTTGTGAATCTCTTTCTTGGTAAGCTCCTCAACTTCCTTTCCATCAGGAGCCTTACAGACAAAATCGATGTCAGCGACACTTAGAAGCTCCCTAATAATGAGGTCTCCCCCTCTGTCTCCATCAACAAAAATTGTTGCAGATTTCTTTTTAGTAAGATCCTTAACTGTTTGCGGACAAGAAGTGCCATTGATAGAAATTACGTTTTGGAAACCGTGTTTTAATAAAACCAAGACATCTGCCCTTCCTTCTACGATAATGATATCTTCACTATCATCTATAGATGGACCGGCAGAAAGTTTTTCTGGACCATACTCTGTTACTTCCATCATCCTAACTGATTCAGCGACTTCATATGAAAGTTCTTGTGAATCCGGAAGAGTATTATTAGTTAATTCCTTTAACAATACTTTAGCTCTTTCAATAACAAACTGACGTTTGCTGATTCTGATGTCTTCAATCTGGCTAACTTCAATTTTAGCGTTACAAGGGCCTATTCTTTGGATAATTTCTAAAGCAGCAGCTGCAATAGCTGTCTCAGTCTTGTCTAAAGAACTAGGAACAATTATTTCCCCTTTAGTCTTGCCAGAGCTAGTGTTTACATTTACTTCAATTCTGCCGATCTTACCGCTTCTTTGAAGTTCTCTTAGCTCTAAATCGTTGCCTAACAAACCTTCGGTCTGTCCGAAAATAGCCCCAATCACATCTGGTCGATCTACAATTCCATCGATGTTAATTGTTGCATGAATAATATATTTTGCCGCTACTGGGCTTATTTTTGCCATTTTTATATCCCCCTGATATATTCTTAGAAAGAGTTAGTTTTACTTTTAGTACTCCAGGATTTTACGTAATATATCCTCAAGTTTTGGATGATTACGTATTTTTATGAATATACTAAAAGACTTGAAATTTCGAATGAATTTCGGGTCTTTTAAGCATATGAAGTGTGAATACTTACTCTTTCTAAGTTTTTTAATTTTTATTAGGAAATTAGGGTCTTATTTGATGAATTTTTAATCATCAAATCTTGTCTCTAATTCTTATTTTTGGTATGAATGAAGCCCACTTCACTAACCCCCAAGTTCAAAGCTTGGCAGTTGCCGTTAACTCCCCTGGGTACTCTCTGTGGTGGGCTATGATTCTCCGATTGATGATTATTTATAAATGTTGCTAAAGAATTGTTCTTATTAATATCTATATTGCTGTAACTAGTATCCTTAATTTTAATTAAAAAGATAACGAAAAAGAGAGAAAAAAGAAAAAATAAGGTGGAAAAAAGTGAAAAAAGATGAAAAGGAAACCTCAGCAAACCCGATGTTTACCCGAAGGTATTCACCAAAGTTCGCTGAGGAAAAAGAGGTGGTTTAGGTGTTTAACTACTTGAGAAGGGTACTTGTTTATAAATGTTTCGGTTGTTTTGTTACTTGTCAGTGAGGAACTAAGTTTGTTGTTGATTTTTCCGACAGATTAAAATAAAAATGTGGTTTTAATACCTTTAATGATTAAATGGTAACCTTAACTTATCAAGAAAGATTCAAGACTCTTAGCAGGGTTTTTGATGAATTTACTAACCGCACTATTTTTGAATTGCAGAAGCGGGGTCTCTTTGACGAGTTAGTAACTCCTCTATTCGTAGGCAAGGAAAGCAATGTTTTCATCGCTAAAAAGAAGGATCAGAAAGTTATTGTAAAGATCTATTTCATGCAAAACTGCAATTTCAACAAGATGTATGATTATATTAAAAAGGACCCCCGTTATGAGTTTCTTAAAAAACATCGCCGACAGATAATTGTCTCTTGGACCCAAAGAGAATATAAAAATCTCTTAAGAGCAGAAAAAGCTAAAGTCCGGGTTCCTAAAGCCTTAGGGTGGAGAAACCATATTTTGGTAGAAGAATTTATTGGAAAGGAAAAACCGGCTGAACCATTAAAAGATAGTCTTCCAACAGATCCAGAACGGTTCTTTAAAGAGATTATTCATCAAATGAAACTGCTTTACCGCTCTGGGCTAATACATGGTGATTTGTCTTCTTTCAATATCCTTAATAATGAAGAAACTCCTGTTTTGATTGATTTTTCGCAAGCCACCTTAACCAAGACTCCTAATTCAGAGGAACTTTTAGAACGAGACCTTACCAATATATTGAAGTTCTTTAAAAAGCTGGGAATCAGCGCTGATTACACGAAGATTTATAAAGAAATTACCGGAAAACAGAAATAATGGAAATTGAAACACCTGGAGAACATGATGAGTTTTCTTATGATCTGAAAATCCCGGAAGAAAGAGTAGCTGTACTTATCGGAAAAGATGGTGAAACGAAAAAAGAGATCGAAGAAAACACCGGATGTAAGCTGGATATCTCTAAAGAAGGAGACGTCATCATCACTGGCAAAGATGCTTTGATGCTTTATACGACTAGAGAAATTGTTAAAGCTGTGGCCAGAGGATTTAATCCTAAAACAGCTTTATTATTATTAAAACAAGATTACACTTTAGAGTTAATCGACCTGAAAGATATTTCTGGAAAGAGCCAAAACACTTTGTTAAGATTAAAAGGTCGAGTGATTGGAAAAGGCGGTAAATCGCGAGAAGAGATTGAAAGATTAACTGACACTTATATTTCTGTATATGGGAAGACCATCGGGATCATCGGGGAGACTTCTAAAGTTTCCTTAGCTCATCAAGCTATTGGGATGCTCTTAGAGGGAAGCATGCACAAGACGGTATTTCATTTTTTAGAAAAGAAAAAGAAGGATATGCTTTTGAATCAAGGTTTCTGAGCGGTTGATTTTAATAAGTGTTAATTTTAAAAAATATTAATTTGAACAAACTAAAAGTTATTTCTTTAATTTTATTTTTCTAGTTTTATTTT
>JAHJDB010000022.1 GCA_018812765.1 Nanobdellota archaeon | reverse complement strand
TCTAGCAAACAAAATTACTTCCGGTGAAACCTTCCTCAATTGGAATATTGCTTCATAATAAGCCAGATTCTTACCTTCTATTGATCTTACCATAATAATCCTTAAATGTTTTATCTCTTTTTATTATTTGTCATTATTTGTATGTATTTAGTAAGTGGGTGAGCAAGGTCAATCCGTGAGCGATACAGCTATGATACATCAGTCTGTGGAAGAGGGTGTTCCTCACGGGAGGGAACCACATTCAAAATACATCTCAGAAGAGCGAACCCGATCTTACTTACAAGGAAAGTAACTAAATACAGGCCCTTATTTTTGTTAGCACTCCTTTTTCCAATCTATTTTTCATTATTTTTAGGATATTTTTCATTGTTTTTTACTAGAACAAGTTATAAAACTAAAAAGATTATTTTTCTAAAACTTTCAAGTCATATTTGCCTGAAGAAACAAGATAAGGAACGATATATCTGGCAGTAATAACGTTCTCATGGGTTAAGATAATATCACCACTCTTTATCATCATCAATTTTCCAAGAATACTTTCAACTGTTTTACCACGGCCGTACTTCCAATCTTCACCATCAAGATTCCAGGAATAAGCTGAATAGCCTAAATTTTCAAGTAGGGAATTGATCTCTCGTTTATGTTCATTTTTTCTTTTACAGCCCATACAACCATTATCTCCGAAAGGAAACCTGAACAGCTTAGGATTAATCTTTCCCGCTTCCCTGTAAACCTTTTCTAAAAGAAGATCTGTTTTCTCAATCTCGCTTTTAGCTTTGTCAAGACTTAATCTTGAGAAGAAGGGATGCGAGTAAGAATGGTTCCCTAGTTGATGTCCAGCTTCCAGGGCTTTCCTAACTAAACTATATCCTTCCAAATTCTCCATCGCCCTGCCGACGAGAAAAAAGGTGGCTTTTCCATTCTTTAAGTTTTGCAGGATGCTTTCCAAGTGCTTCCCAGGACCATCATCTATAGTCAAATAGATTGTTTTCAACTCTTTCTGTTCTGTTTGGTCTTTCTGTTTATTCTGTCCTTCAGAATCTTTTCGGTCTTGTTCGTCTCCAAAAGAAAGCTCCGAATACAATAAAGAAACTCCTACCCCGGAGATCAATCCGGAAAGCAAATCCCTTCTGTTCATCGTCAGAAAGAAAAAAGGGCTGCTCTTAAATTTTTCTAAAATATTTTAGAACATTCCTACTAAAAACCTAAAAATTGTCAAGAGAAAGTGGCATGACCCTCCATCAAATGCATACCGAAGCAAACAAATGACTTCAGGACATACCGTAGTATAGCATCCGTCAACAAAACACCGAAATGTTTCACCAACATCAAACCATACTGAATTACAGTAAAACCTAATCTTATATAAAGTTTTCTGAACACTCAACGATTACAACAAAATTTTTAAACAAGCTTCCAAAATCAGGTAAAGATGCTAACTAAGGAAGCTGAAGAAGAACTGGAAAGACAAGCTTACAGGATTATCGGCAGCCATAGCGCCGTCAAAACGTGCGGCTGGACAAGAAACATGATCAATGATAGAGGCGGCTGCTACAAACTAAAATTCTACGGCATCATGAGCCACCAGTGTTTACAGATGACTACCAGCATCAGCTGCGCCAATAGATGCATCTTCTGCTGGCGTGGTTATAAGGCTCCCATATCAAAGAACTGGGACTGGGACGTTGATGATCCCCAGATAATCCTTGATGAAAGTATTAAAGCGCATCAACAGCTTTTAGTCGGGTTCAAAGGCTCAAAGAAAGCCAATAAAAAAATCTATGAAAGTTCTAACACCATAAAACATGTAGCTCTTTCCTTGACAGGAGAACCGATAATTTATCCTCGCCTAAATGAACTTATCGACTTATTTCATCAGCGGAGAATCTCGACATTTCTAGTTACAAATGCCCAATATGCCGAACAGATCAAAGACCTTAAACCCGTAACACAGCTCTACCTCAGCATAGATGCGCCGACAAAAGAGCTCCTTAAAGAGATCGACAAGCCTTTATTTACTGATTATTGGGAAAGGATGAACCAAAGCTTAGAGTATCTAGCAGAGAAAAAGGGAAGAACCTGCATCCGGTTGACGATGATCAAAGATGTGAACATGGTTCAGCCGGAAAAGTATGCCGAACTGGTCGATAAAGGAAGTCCGGATTTTATTGAAGTCAAAGCTTACATGCATCTGGGAGAATCGATGAAAAGATTAAAAAAAGAGAATATGCCCTTGCATGAAGAGATTGTGATTTTTTCAAAAGAGCTGGTAAAACATCTGCCAGATTATGAGATCGTTTCTGAACATATCCCCTCCCGAGTGGTCATGTTTACTAAAAAGAAATTTAAAAAAGAAGACGGCTGGTATACTTGGATAGATTTTGAAAAGTTTCAAAAATTGTATAATCAAGGAGTGGAGATCAACACAGAAGATTTTCTTAAGAAAACTCCGGAAGTTGGCTTAAGCGGGAAAGGCACTTTAGATATCATGGGTGAAAGATCCAGAGAAAGATATCTGAAAGAACATCCTGAAGCTCTTATTTTTGTTGATGAAGAAACAGAAGAGTTAAGTTTTTATGAAGACTAGAAACATCTGGTTATAGTCATCAAAAAGATATATAAACCAGTAATGCCTACCCTATTTTGATATGGGAGTTGGAGCCTATAAAAGGATGATCCGTTTTAAGCAACTGATGGCTCTCTCCAATGTAGTTCTGTTAGATAATCCTGCTGCAGAAGGATCCCGTAATTTTCTGGAAGGAATGATCCACAAAAGGATCGATAAAGAGTTTGAAGATCCTGACGAGGAAGAAAAAGAGATTATCCAAGAAATCAAGGAAAAAAATCTCCGCTTTGTCGAGAGGATCAGCAAACAGCATCGGAACAAAGACCCTTATAACCAGATATTAGCAAACGTAAGAGAAAAAGACGTTCATCTATTCTACAAGTTTGCAGATGCAACTGTAGACAGGACCTTGTTAGAAGATTTAGGTGATGCATTGAAAAGAGCAGGAGTCAAATCTACAACATTATATATGCCTTTTATCCCTTGTCAACGCCAAGATAAAAAAGATGATGGAAGGGTGCCGATCTCGGCAAAGAATTTTTTTGACGTAGTAAATGTTTCTTTTGGAAAGACGTTGAAACGATTTGTGACGGTCGATCTTCATGCTCCACAAGCCCAGGCTCATTTCGACGGGCCGGTAGATGAATTAAGCGCTATCCCTCAATTTGCAGCTTACTACCGCGAGTTACTAAAAGAAGATCTTGCTAAAGATAATGTCATGGTCTTTGCCTGCGATGCCGGTGGAGCTAAACGAGCAAGATATCTTTCTAAACTTATGGGTGGAACCGGGTATTTTGTATTAGCAGATAAAGGAAGGCCAAGCCACGGCAGGGTTGAAAAAAGAGAATTTTTTATCCCTTACAATGTTGGTGGAAAGAAATTGATAGGTATTGATGATATGGTTGATACGGCCGGCAGTTTAGCTGGAGAATATGAACAGGATATTGAAGGACCGATCCAATTTTTGCAGGGCCTAAATGCCGAAGTATATTTTGCATCCACCCACCATATCCTTAGTCAAAAGAACGGCATTTCTGCTGAAGAACGGTTAAGAAGATGCGGCGCACCGGCCCTTTTCACCAACTCTTTACCTAAAAAAAATGCAAATTATTACCAAGACAATGCAGACTTTATGACCGTTCTGGGTCTGGAATATGATTTTGCGAAGGCTTTTTACTGCAATCAGGCTGGAGAATCCATCTCTGCATACCTCTTGAAAAGGGAAAAAGCCTTAGAAGCAGACAAGCTTAATTTTGTTGTTAAAAAAAGTGCAGAAGGATTATATGTTGTAGAAGGTTAAGCTTAAACTAATTCTAGTCCTTATTTTTAACAAAAACCTTATAAAAACTCCCCCCTATTTCTGCTTAAAATGGCCTATCCGTAAACAAAGGGTAGTTTTTGAGTACCATTCTAGAGGTGAACAACTAAAGTGGCATTAAATAAAGAAGAAACAACTGTACTGAAGATACTTGTACACAAAGAATTAGAGCTAATTAAGAAAGACGAAAAAAACTTTACAATCTCTAACTCGCCTTTCCTGAACAAGGTTCATCTGGACGATTTAGATCTGCCTTTCATGAAAAGCGTAGAAGTGTACAAGGAATTCTTGATAAAGCTGGAAAAGAAGCTTTAAGGAAATGACGGAAGATAAAAAGATACAGGAGAAGTACTTGCAGTTTCAGATGCTTCAGCAGCAGATAGAACAGATTTCACAGCATCTGGAGATCCTTCAACAGCAAAATGAAGACCTTGATCGAGCTGTAGAAGCCGTAACAGAACTTGGAAAAACAAAGACCGGCAAAGAAATTTTGGCACCTCTCGCCAACGGTATTTTCCTGAAGACCGAACTAAAAGATAATGAAAGATTGATCGTTAATGTCGGTGCTGATGTGACAGTAGAGAAAACTATCCCAGAAGTAACTAAACTTTTAGAAGAACAAAAGACAGCCATGCTGGCTAAATCGGTTGAAGCAGAAACAGTTTTGGAGCAGCTCCAGCATCAGATGATGGAGATCTATAAAGAAGTACAGGAGGAGAAAACAGAAGATGTTCGGTAAACTGAAGGACAAGCTAAAAAAGTCTTTGTCCATCTTTTCTAGGAAGACTGAAGAAGTAGCTGAAGAGAAAGAAGTAGTTGAAGAGATCATCGAAGAAGAGAAAGAACTTCCTTCTGCAGAAGAATTGGTTGAAGAGTCTAAAGAAGACGAAGAAGTTAAAGCGGAGATTGTCGAAGAAAAGAAAAAGCCTGAAGAAGAGAAGAAAAAAATTATTGCAGAAAAAAAAGTTATAAAAATAAAAAAAGAAGAAAAGAAAAAAGAGGAAAAAAAAGAGCAGAAAAAGAAGGAAGAAGCGGTTGTTTCAAAAAAAGAAGTTAAAAAAACTGTTTCTGAAGAAAAAGAAGAGGAAAAACAGAAACCAAGTGTACTTTCAGCAGAAGAAATTGTCGAAGAAGTTGAGGAAGAAGATAAAGCTCAAGAAGAAGTTATTAAAGAGTCTAAAAAGAAAGAAGAAAAAAGAGAAGTTGTAAAAGAAGAAAAAGTCGTAAAAGTTAGAAAAGAAGAAAAGAAGAAAGAAGATGTTACAGAGGTTGAAGAAGAGCAAAAAAAATCTTTTTTTGGTAAATTAAAACAGACTTTCACTACTAAAACTGTTTCTGCTGAAAAGTTTGATGAACTATTCTGGGATTTAGAAGTAATATTATTAGAAAATAATGTATCTATGGAAGTTATCGAAAAAATTAAAGAGGACCTAAAAAAAGAATTGGTAGACAAACCTTTACCCAGAGATGTCCTTAAAAAGATCGAAGAGACTCTCCAGAAGACCATCAAAGAGATCTTAACTTTTGAAAAAGTAAACCTAATCAAGAAAGCTAAAGAGAAGAAGCCTTTAGTCATCGCTTTCTTCGGTATCAATGGAACTGGAAAGACCACCTCGATAGCAAAACTGACCCATTATTTTCAGCAGCAGAAACTGTCCGTAGTCTTGGCTGCCTGCGACACATTCAGAGCAGCGGCAATCCAGCAGTTAGAAGAGCATGCTGACAAGTTAGGAGTTAAGATGATCAAGCATGATTACGGTTCAGACGCGGCCGCAGTCGCTTTTGACGCCATTAGGTATGCGGAAAAGAACGGCATAGATGTAGTGATGATCGATACGGCTGGAAGATTGCATTCTAACACTAACCTGATGGCGGAACTGGAAAAGATCATTCGGGTGACTAATCCTGACCTTAAGATCTTCGTCGGAGAAAGCATTACTGGAAACGATTGTATCGAACAGGCCAGAAGGTTTAATGAGTTGGTGGAGATGGATGGAGCGATCCTTACTAAGGTAGATGTGGATGAAAAGGGCGGTGCTCCTTTATCAATCTCTTATACGATAGGCAAACCAATCTTATTCCTAGGGGTGGGGCAGGAATATAAGGACTTGGAAGAGTTCAATGTTGATGTGATTATGGAAAGGTTAGGGTTTTAAGTTACTGCAGCAACACCTTGTTCAGCAATTAATTCTGGGTTAACTACTTTAGAACCAACAGTCTCGAGAGCTTCAGCAGAAGGTTCCTTCAACTTAGAATTTAAATTCAGCCAGGGTTCATCAGGGTCTATACCATATTTTCTAAAAATTTCTTTTGTAATATCATCAAACTCCGGCCCGATTTCACCATTCGTTATCGAATATATTTCCGCTAATGCTTCTGATCTTTCTTGACCAAAAGATTTAGTTAATTCGTACTGAGCATATTTTTCTAATTTCTTCTTGAATTCTGCAGAAGTCATTCCTGCTTCTAATAATTTATTGTTTGGATCTTCAGCCCAAGATACTCCTTTTCTAATTTTTTTAGAAAACAAAGGAACCTCATCATCTAGCAATCCTGGATCTAAACCAGCTAACATTTCTTCTACCTCTTTTCTCCGTGCTCCATCAAAATATAATACTGTATTATCGGTACGAGCTGCGAATTCAACTTTTTCAGCGGAGATTTTCATCTCAAAAGGAATATTTCTTTTTCCTAAGTTTTCATTGAAGTAAGCCGCCACTTTCTTCGCAGACTCAGAATCTTTTGAATTAAAATAGAACCTCATCACATTTTCTCTCGGATAATCCGTTTTTGAAAACATCCTAACCCAACCTTCATCTACTAAAATTAACTCCGTACCAATTTCCCTTTTTAGTTCAGGAGAACCTATTCCTACAGGAAATCTTCCACTCTCTACAGGAGAACTTGAAACAGTTTTATGATTATAGGTCTCATAAAATTCACCAACTATTTCTTTTTTACTCTTACCGCTCAGCTTAGCCAAATCAACTTCTTGAAACACTTTCCTGGTTTCTTCAGTAGTTATAGGAGCTTCAAAAACACCAGCGCTTGGAACCACCTTAACATCTTCTCCTAACTTAGCTACAGAAATCTGTCTTCCTTGATCATCTACTAAACTAACATAAGTCGGCCCTTCAGAAACATATTTTCCGGAAGTAACTTCGCCATTAACAATTACATCAACCTTAGTTCCTTCAACCATTATAGAATCAGAAGCAATATCTCCCTTCCTGATCGGAACTTCCACGCCACCATCAATGACCCTAATTCCACTGGCATCCTCTCCCGCAAGGATACCATTAACTCTTTTGCTTTTTGTTTTGATGCTTATTTCAGTACCCATTGGGATTTGAGTGTTATAATTTAAAGCATCTGCTCTTAATTTTATTTTCTCTTTCTTGCCGGGAAGGATTCCAAAGAACCTTTTCTCTCCTTGTGTTTCAACAACTAAAAAATCTCCCTCTATTCCGATCATCTTACCGCTATAAACATTATTCACCGAACTGATGGAAAATTCCTGGCCGGGTTGAATGTGTCTGTCTAGGGCTTCTCCTGGACCGGTCATTGAGCCAGGTTCTAGCTCTGTTTTCTTTAATTTAATCTCCAGGCCATCGGCATCACGGATAACAATATATTCCGTCTCTTGTCTGACTAATGTTCCTTTAACTTCTATCGGTTTTACTTCTACACTGAGAGGTTTTCCAACTTCTGGAACACCTACACTTTCTCCCCTGGTAATACTGGCATACTTTCCTTCATTCAAATCAACTATAACAGAAGGATCTTTAACATTTTTTCTGCCAATCAAACCAGTAGTTTTCCAACCATCAGCAGTATCATAATAGTCTACTCCATCTAAAGTATAAACGTTGCCTTCTTTACGAACAGCTGCTGTTAAGGGAATTTCTCCTGCTCCAGAAACAATAGGTACACTTACTGGAGTTTCTGGCGCCTTATAAGTAACTTTGATTTGGGGTTTTCCTTCTTTTCTAAGAAGTTCATTAAGCCTATCAATTCTTTCTTTGTGTCTTTGATTAAGATTTTGTAAATAAGGAATACAATTTGCAGCTAAACCTGTTGAAGGCAAAGAGCCGCCAGTTCCACAAGTAATTCCTTGATCAAGCTCTCCAAGCATTCCTTTTACTTCCGGATTATTAACAAAGTCATCTCCTGCAACAGTTCTTAGATAGTTTGTGTTGGTATCAACAATCTCAGGATCTACTTTTACAACTCCTTCCGAAAGCGTATTAAACTCAGCATTGTTTAGTTCTCCTGAAACCCTAAAATAATCTTCATCTGGGATTTCTTGATTCTTATTAGTACCCCATAATTTCTGCCAACCACTTCTTTCTTCATCAGGGACCACTTGCTGCCAATTACCATCTGCTTCTTTATAATAATTTTTACCATCTAAATCAAAAACACCATCTCCCTTATGTGTTGCACGAGTTGGACGAATTGATTCTGTAGCAATTTCTGAGGTAGGTAATTCAGTTGTACCTCTTTTCTTGGAAACTAAAATTATGTCTGCACCTTTTTCAGCTTCTTCCAAAGTAGGTAAATTAGACCTTTTGACATCAATATCAAAACCCTGTCCTAACTTTGTTTTGTATGCAGGAGTATTTCTCATAGCATCACTAAGGTCAGCACCAGGATTATCACGCAAATATTTAACATATGCTTCTTTATTTGTTCCCACCAAAGAGCCACGAGTGTATTCTATCCCAGGATGTAAATCAAAAGTCTGATCTGTCAAACGAGTATTGACACCAGCCCCTTGATATCTAGGAGGAACAAATACATCAACAACATCTAATTCATTTCCATCAACAACATAAGAATAAGAAGCTACTCGGCTGTTATCTGTAGGATTAATTATTTCAACATCGAACCTGTTAGCACCAGAATATGTTACTGTCTGAACACCATTAACTGTCTCTCCAGGTATAACTCTGCCATCAAGAGTTTTTCTTGGAGGAGTCTCAAAAACAAATTTACCTTTTCCAATCTCCCCAGAAGTCTGGTCTTTTACAGCTTGTTTAGCTTTTTCTCCCCACTTTTGAAGTTCAGGATCAATGGCTGATGTAGGAGGAACAGCCCTTTCAGCTTCAGCAACCTCATCCAAAAGAGAAGGTGAAGCTTCAATTTCAACTTTCTTTCCACTTCCTTCAAGAGCTCTATTAAGTTCTTGAACCTGTGCATACTGTTCAGGATTTGTAGCTATTGCACTCGGGATGCAGTCAGCAACAGCAGAAGTAGCTCCAGCCCTTCCAACAAAACCAACCTTACAGTTGATAGGAACGTCTAATTTTCCCAAAGCTTCCTGGACTCTAGGATCAGCAGCAACATCTCCTAAAGCAGCTTTATTGGCAGCAATCAATTCCGGATCGACTACTTTAGTGCCGACCGTCTCTGGAAAAGCTTCCGCATAAGCGTCATCTAATAATTTTCTTTCGCTGGAAGTCGCTTCCTTATTTCCTAAAAATTTCCAG
>JAHJDB010000021.1 GCA_018812765.1 Nanobdellota archaeon | reverse complement strand
CAAGAAGTACGAGAGGAGCTAATGCATCAGCAATATTGTTATCAGTAACTCAAACATTGAGGATGAATGGAAAGAATGTTCTTGAAGGGTTGAAAGATATCCTAAACAAACCAACTACTTCAGGATACTAAAGTATTACTAATATCCTAAAAAAAGGAAACCTACCTTATTATCAAACTTTTACCTTTCATCTCTTTCGGTTTTTTTATCTTAAACATGTCTAACACCGTCGGAGCAAGATCTGCCAATCCACCTTTTCTTAAATTTTTTAGACCTATTTTTTTCCCGTTAGCAATAATAAGAGGAACAGGATTAACAGAATGAGCTGTTTCATGGCCCGAAGTCATCTCTTCACAATTACCATGGTCAGCAGTAATAAATACCAGTCCTGGAAAATCGTCCACGATCCTACCAATCTCTCTATCCATCGCTTCGACAGCTTTCACCGTCGCTTTAAAATTACCAGAATGGCCGACCATGTCCCCATTAGCAAAATTCACCACAAAAAAATCGTGATGATTTATATTTTTTAGAAGAGTATTAGTAATCTCCTTAACTTTCATCTCCGGAAGCTGATCATAAGTTCTGACCTTCCTATCGCTCTTAAGATGTATTCTTTTTTCATTTGGAAAAATACCTTCACAAAGACCATTAAAAAAATAAGTCACGTGAGCCCATTTTTCTGTCTCTGCTATCCTTAATTGCGACCTGCCTGATACAGAAATAACTTTCCCTAAAGTGTTATGTAAAATCAAAGGGGGGTAAGCTACCGGAACCTTGGCTAAAGAATCATATTGAGTTAAGGTAACAAAGCAAAGATCGATTATTTTTTTTCTCTTGAACTCGTTAAATTCTCCCAAGACAAAAGCTTTAGTCAATTCTCTGGCCCGGTCGGAGCGGAAATTAAAAAAAATGACCGAGTCTCCTTCGTCAACAACACCCTGATCGACTAAAATTATCGGTCTGACGAACTCATCGGTCTCGCCTAAAGAATAAGCTTTCTTAAGAGCCTTGACCGCACCCGTCTCGCCTTTTCTGCCGGCCTGGTTAACCATGGCGTCATACGCTTTATGCTCTCTTTTCCAGCGATTGTCTCTATCCATGGCATAAAACCGACCCATCATCGTAGCTAGTTTGCCTACGCCAATCTGTTTCATTTCTACTTGTAGTAAGTTAAGATATTTCTCAGCAGCTTTAGGAGGAGTATCTCTTCCATCCAAGAAGGCATGGACATAAACTTCTTTCAGGCCCTTTTTTTTAGCTAATTTCAACAGAGCAAAAAGATGATTAAGATGGGAATGTACTCCGGCATCAGATAATAGGCCTATCAGATGTAATTTTTTTTTCTTACGATTACAAAAATCCATCGCCTGCAGCAAAGCCTTGTTTCTGTAGAAAGAACCGTCCTTGATAGACTTGTTTATCCGCAGCAGATCCGTATCACAAACTCTTCCTGCTCCGATAGTCAGATGCCCTACTTCAGAATTACCCATGTAACCTTTAGGAAGACCGACCGCGGGACCTGAAGCTTTCAAGACGGTATGTGGTTCTTGTTTCCATAACTTGTCCATTACTGGTGTTTTAGCCGTTTTAACAGCATTCTTATTTCTAGAATTCCTGATGCCCCAGCCGTCAAGTATTAATAACAATACTTTCTGCTCGCCTCTTTTCATAACTGTAAGAATTATTTTATGATAGATAAATGTTACTATTGCTTACATCACAACTCAAAAAAGATAATTTCTTCTTCTTTTGACTGACCTTAACTTGACGTACTTTTCATCTAATTCCACAATCTCCCCTAAAGTCTCGATATAATCTACTCCTAAACGCTTGGCAACTTTCATCGTATCTATTTTCTCTAAAGTCTTACCTGTAATTCTAACTCTATCTTCATCTGAAACAATACAGATTTGCGGCACAAACTCATGTTCAACTATCGCACCATATTCAACTTTTAAAAGTCCGTCAGAATCTCTCTGGTAACAGCTTTCATCATTATTTCTTACATCAACCGTTAGGGATACAATTTTTCCCAAATCATCTTTTAAAAATCTTTCTTCCATAAGTCAAACCCTCAGCAGTGTTATAAAACTAAAAAGTTTAACATCTTTAAATAATTAACTAAGGAAATGGCTCTGTCCTGAATGGAGGTTAGTGGCATAAAATCAAAGCCCTATTAATTCATACTTCGAGCTGACAAAGGGGTTGCTCCCTGAGGGAAATGTCAACCCTCCTTACCCACAACCGGGGCTTTGAAGCCACTAATCCTGAGCAAAGCGAGATTCAGGACAGAGCCTAAAGAAATAATCAAAAGGATAACTAAATCTCAAAAATATTCCTAAAAAACCTTACTCGACCCCTTTAAAACTCCACCCTAAAACATAATTCTTTTTTAATTTATTCACGTCAACAGATTTTCCATCAAGAATATTTCTATAATGCTTAACAATCATTCCAATATTTTCATCGGTATCTACAAAAAAATTGTTGATTCCATTCTTCAACAAGTCTCCGCATTTATTGAAAAGACCCAGCTCTTTTTCATTCAATACTTCGTAACCATTATAGATCTCCTGAATCTTAAACGCATAATTCTTTTCATCTTTGATTAGGTTTTTTTCAAGTTCATGACGCATGGTCATCAACCTAATCTTTCCATGGACTAAAACGCCGAAATTCTTATTTTTAAATTCAGCAAGTTCTTTTAGACTTAGCTCTGGAGAAATTATCGGCAGACCAGGCAGAGATTGTAGATTAAGATCGTTAAAACAGTTGACATTATAATCAAAATGGATTGGGAGGTTTAAACCAAGATTCAAGACGCCTAGGTTACCGACAAACAAGCCGTCTGGTCTTTTTTCGGCGATCTCTTTCAACAGCGCTTCTTTATCATGATCAAAAAAGATACGGGGGGTTATTCCATATAACGGAATCTTGATCCGATCCTTAACATCAATAAAATCTTTATCAAAGAGGTCAAAATAAACTATGTCTGCGCCTGAATCGGCCGCCTTCAGCGCATCCTCTTTTGTATAGGCTCTTACCAATAATCTTTTTTTCAAGCTCTTCTGATCCTTTATGGCCGGCATCATAAGTTTTGATTCCCTTTTAAGAAGCTTGACTTCTTTCATTTTTACTTCATAATTTTTCAGGGCAGAAGATTCTTCTCCGGCAGATTTAGCCCGGTTGAATACTGCTTCAGAAGAATAAAACCCTTCAGTAAACTCTCTGTTGAATGCATTATTTAATTCCCTGAGCATCTCCTTACTTACTTCAAATTTTCCTTGATAATAACTGTCGATAGCTTTTCTGTATACTGATGTTGTGGCTGCAACATAATAAGGGGTCCTCATCCTTCCTTCGATCTTCAGAACATCTATCCCTAATTCGATAATCTCAGGAATCCTTCTAATCAAGCAGAGATCTTTTGTCGATAAGAAATAATCTGAACCGTACTTTCTCCGGCAAGGCTGCGCGCATCTGCCCCTGTTTCCAGACCTTCCACCAATAAAACTTGAAAAAAGACAAGATCCAGAGAAGGAAACGCAAAGCGCTCCATGAACAAACATCTCTAATTCAAGAGCACAGTTTTTCTTAATGGTCCTAATCTCTTCTTTAGTCAATTCCCTAGCCAGATTTATACGTTCAGCGCTCTTAAAAAGATTAGCATGCAAAGAGTTCATAATCCCTGCTTGTGTGGAGATATGCACCTTTAAGCCAGGAAAAGACTTTTTGATGATATCTATAAATGAAGGGTCTTGTATTATTACGGCATCCAGGCCGTTCAAAAAAGCAAATTCAAGCTGTTTAAAGAAAGGTTTCAATTCTTGGTTTTTTACCAAAGTATTCATGGTCAGATAAGTCTTAACATTATTGGATCTACAGATCCTAATCAATTCCAGAAAATAGTCATCGTTAAAATTTTTAGCGTAAGCTCTGGCTCCGAACCTGCTCAATCCGAAATATACGGAATCCGCTCCTTGCGATACAGCTGCTTTAAGGTTAGGCAAGCTTCCAGCAGGACACATCAGTTCAATTTTTTTAGTCATGAATTAATAATTTAAGCTAAGGTATTTAAATTTATACTAAACTTCTTTAACTTGATAAAAACCTACCAGAAAGATGTGATTAAGAGATCTAAAAGGCCCAGGTTACAAAAAAACAAGATCTTTCAATCTATAAACATTTCCCCTAAAACCAAGCAAAACCATTATAAATAATCCTAAATTTACAGCTAAAGTTACGCACTCTATAATAATATGGAGGAAGAAGCTTATCATCTGGTGATGCAAACCCGGATTGATAACTTTATGAAGATTAAATGGCAAAACAAACTATTGAAACATTGATTGAAGGTGGAAAGGCAACTGCTGCTCCGCCGTTAGGTCCTGCTCTAGGTCCTACAGGAGTAAACATCGGCTTAGTTGTAGCTGAAATCAACAAAAAAACTGCAGATTTAAAGGGGATGCAAATTCCAGTTAAAGTTACTATTGATACAGCAACAAAAGAATTTACGATTGAACTGGGTACGCCGCCAGCAGCTGCTTTAATCAAAAAAGAAGCGGGAATCCAAAAAGGTTCTGGGAACCCTTTGACGGACAAGGTTGCGGATCTAAAAATTGTACAGCTGATCAAGATAGCTAAAACTAAAGAAGACTCACTTCTTGGTTCAGATTTAAAGGCAAAAGTTAAAGAAATTGCTGGAACTTGTCAGTCTATGGGCATCCTAATTGAAGGTATGCCTGCTCATCAAGCTATTGAATCTATCACTGAAGGCCAATACGATGAAATAATTAAATCTGGTAAGACTGAACTTACAGAAGAAGAGAAGAAACAGCTGGCTGAAGAAAAGAAGAAACTTCAAGAAGATATGGAAAAGAGACGTTCCGAATTTGAAGCGAAAGCTAAAGAGATCTTGAAGGTAAATGAAAAAGAACCTAAGAAAGCCAGAAAAGCCATGGTAGAAGCAGGAATTCCTCAGATGATTATTGACGAGATCGTTCCTGAAGAAAAAGCTGCGGAAGGCGGAAAGAAATAGATTTTTAACTTTTTTATAATTTATTTTTTTATAATTT
>JAHJDB010000020.1 GCA_018812765.1 Nanobdellota archaeon | reverse complement strand
GGGCCTATCACCCACAAAGTAATGGTAAGATTGAAAGGTGGTTTGGTTCATACAAGGGTGAATTTCCTCGTATGAACTATGATAAAGAGTATGATTGTCTTTCATGGGTTAATTATTATAACCATGAAAGGATTCACCAGTCTCTGGGTTATGAAACGCCTGCATATGTTTATTTAAGTGTAAAGTCAATATAGGATAGAACATAAATTTTTTAACCGCAATCTTTATAAATAAGCAGCAATCCTAAGCATAAACCGTTAAGACTACATCTGGTTGTAGGAGGTAAAATGGATACAGAAAAAATTCAACAGGCTTTGGACGAATTAAAGAAACAGCCTAAACGTAAATTCTCCCAATCTTACGATTTTATTATTAACTTAAAAAACTTAATCATTAAACAAAATCCGATTGATCTCTTTGTAACTTTACATTACAATAAAGGTAAAAAAGTTAAAGTAGCGGCATTTGTCGACCAGCAATTGTTAGAACAAGCTAATGAATTCTGTGACTTAACCATACCTGAAAAAGATTTTGATAAGTATAAAGATGTTAAAGTCTTAAAAAAACTAGCTGAAGAATATGATTATTTTATCGCTCAATCTACTTTAATGCCCAAGATTGCAGCTGCTTTTGGAAAAGTATTAGGTTCCAAAGGAAAAATGCCTAACCCTAAATTAGGTAGTGTAGTTCTACCAAACGCTAACTTAGAACCTTTAGTTAAAAAATTAAACACAACCGTAAGGTTATCTGCAAAGAAAGGCCTGAACCTTCAATGCATCGTAGGTAAAGAAGGCCAACCAGATAATGAAATCATTGATAATATTAATACTGCTTATCAAGCTGTGCTTAAACAATTACCTAACGAAATGCAGAACATTAAAAGCATCATGTTAAAATTAACCATGGGTAAACCGGTGAGGCTATAAAGATGGTTAGCGAAAAGAAAATACAACTGGTAACAGAACTGATAAAAGACATCAAAAGTTACCCTATTGTAGGAATCGTTAATTTTCAGAATCTGCCTGCACAACAGCTTCAAAAGATGAGATCCATGCTGAAAGGCAAAGGAGTCAAGATGAGCATGGCCAGAAAAAAGATTTTACTTCTTGCTCTGAACGAATCTGGCAAAGACAACATTAAGCAATTAGCTGAAAAAGTTAGAGGCATGCCTGCATTATTATTCAGTAAAGATAATCCTTTTACATTAAACAGTATCATTGAAAAAAACAAATCAGAAGCTCCAGCTAAAGCAGGACAAACCGCACCAAAAGATATTGTCGTTAAAGCAGGAGCCACCAGTTTTGCACCGGGACCGATCATCTCTGAATTAGCTGCGGTAGGAATTAAAACCAAAGTTGAAAATGGAAAATTAGCTATCATCAGCGATACTACTGTAGCAAAAGAAGGAGCGGAAATATCACAAAAGTTAGCTGACACCTTGAAACGGCTGGACATCAAACCAATGGAAGTTGGTCTTGATTTGGTTGCTGTTTGGGAAGATGGTTTAGTCTTTGATGCTAAGCAATTGCACATTGATGAAAAAGAGTACGAACAAAACATCATCCTAGCTGCACAATGGGCTCTGAATTTAGCTTTAGAAGCAGGAGTACTTACTGCTGAAACAACCGGCTTAATGTTACAGAAAGCTTACCGGGAAGCTAAAGCAGTAGCTGTTGAAGCTGCAGTGATGACCGAAGAGACTAAAGAAGAGATCTTAGCCAAATCTGAACGTGAAGCTCTTTCAGTAAAGAAAGAAGCTAATATTCAATAATCACCAGGTGATGATTGTAAAGATTTAAATCATGGAGGAAAGAAAAATGGAATATGTTTACAGCGCAATGTTGCTTCACAAGGCAGGTAAAGAGATTACTGAAGATGCCGTTAAAGCTGTTTTAACAGCTGCGGGCGTTAAAGTAGACGAAGCTAGAGTTAAAGCTTTAGTTGCAGCTCTTTCCGGAGTAGATATTGAAGAAGCTATTAAAAAAGCTGCTGCTCCTGTTGCTGTAGCTGCTGCAAGTGTAGCTGCTCCTGCTAAAGAAGAGAAAAAAGAAGACAACAAGAAGAACGAAGAAGACGAGAAGAAAGCTGAAGAATCAGCTGCGGCTGGATTAGGAGCTTTATTCGGATAAATTTTCTTTTTCTTTTGTTTTCTTTTTATTTTTTAATTATTAACAACTAATCAAGTGAGTTTATATGGAAAATTCGGGTGAATTAATAGAACTGAGGAAAGAGTTCAATCAAAAGAAAAAAGAGTTATCTAATTTACGTTCTAAACTAAATTCTATCTCCTCTCAAAAAGAACAGGCCTTTCAAGAATTGAGATCTTTTCGTGATAAAGTTAAAGACCGCTTATCTAAGATCAACGTTCTAAGAAAAGAAAGAGACGGATTGACCCAGCAAGTGAAAGATCTCAAGAAAAGCAGAGATGAATTCAATAAAGCTGTCAAGGATAAAGCTGCTATCAAGAAAGTTTCTGATGAAAAAAAGAAAGAATTGGCTGGCAAATTTAAACAGGAAGGAAATCCAGCCGCGATAAAATCAACGATTGATAAGATGGAAATGCAGCTAGAGACCGAAGTCATGCCTTTCAAGCAGGAACAAGGCATCCGTAAGAAAATCAAGGAATTAAAGTCACAATATAAAAAGATGGAAGAACTTGGTGCAATCTGGAAAGAAGCGGGTACAGCTACAGCTAGCCTTTCAGAAACAAGAAGAAAAGCTGAAGATTCGCACCAGAAAGTTCAAGAAGTTGCGGGTAAATCTCAAGAGATCCATGAGCAGATCAACAAACTTTACGATGAAGTCAAGACTTTTAAGACAGAAGAACAAAGTTTTGCAGAAAAATATCTAGAAAGAAAAGTTGAATATGAACAATTAAAGAAATCAATGGAAGAATTAGCGGTTAGAGTAACCGAGTTAGGCAAACTTTTCAACGATGAAGAAAAAAAGAGTTTCAAAGAACAAGTAAAAGAAAAGACCGCTCAAGTTAAAGAGAAAATCAAGAAGAAACAAAAGTTAAGCACCGAAGACATTCTTGCTTTCCAAGCAATTGAAGAATAATTTCTAAGCACCTAGTTTAAGTATTCCTGTAAAGAAAAATCTCTGATTAAATTTCCTTGATATAATTCAATTTAGACCTAATAAATCTGCTTTAGAGATTATGCCTTTGGTCTGGCCTTTTTCTGAAACCAAAACAATCGGAGATTCTTGGAGTAAATGAAATAAAACCCTTAAACCGGTCTTAGGCGAGACTATCGGGGGAGCTTCTTCCATTGTATCTTCAGCTTTCAATGAATTTATCTTCTCTGGATTAGCCATGATTTTTCTTAAGATTGCTCCCTCGGTTATTATTCCGCAAACATTGCCGTTAGAAAGAACAGGCAATTGAGAGATTCCTTTAGTTTTTATTATTTTTATAATAGTCTTTAAAGAATCATTAACTTCAGCAAAATAGACTTTCTTTTGCATGATCTCTTGAGCCTTTACCTCTTCAGTAACCTGTAATTTTTCTAAGGCTTCAAAAATAAGCTGTGCCTTGGTAAAGGTAGGATCAAGCTTCTTTGATTCTATCTTGGCAATCAGGCTTTGGGAAACGCCAGCCTTATTTGCTAACTCTTTCTGAGTTAGATTATACTTCTTTCTTAATTTCCTGATGTTCTCTAAAGATTTTAAAATCATGATAGATCAAAAGCCCTGCCTTTAATAAATGTTGTTGAATAATATTCCTATTGGAATTTTTCTGTCAAAATAATTTATATCTTTTCCTCTGTTATTACTAAAACAAAAGATCGATCCGGAGGCAGATCCCATGAAACATAAAACCTTGATAGAATTGATTAGAAACCCTTTAGTTAAAGAACAGATAAAACCAGGAATATTTTATTCTCTTCCTGTAAAAAAACAAATCGATTATCTGATTGGAGTTGCTGAAGAGGCTAAAGAAATTGCTGAAACTGCAGCCAGGCTCTGTCCTTTTAACGTTGAATTTCAAAAACAATATCTGGCGCTAGAAACAGATTTTGAAAAGTTACAGGAAGAATATCCCTTACATTTTATAGAACAAAGAACCATATCAAAAGCTAAGAATACTTTTAAATGATAAAGGTTCTAAAGAGAGGAATAAAAAGGAGGATCTAGAAAATGACTGATAAGAACTATTTTTTTACAAGTGAATGCGTTACTGAAGGGCATCCTGACAAGATGTGCGACCAGATCAGCGATGCTATCTTGGATGCGATGCTTAAAGGCGACCCTAATTCCAGGGTGGCTGTAGAATGCCTGACTAAGACCGGTTTTGTAGTTGTTGCCGGAGAAGTTACCACTAACACTTATGTAGATATCCAAAACTTAGTTAGAAATACAATTCTTGAAATTGGTTATGATAAACCTGAATTTGGTTTTGATGGTTCTACTTGCGGAGTTTTAGTAGCTTTATCTGGACAGAGCCAAGATATCAGCCAAGGAGTTACTGAAGGACAAGGCCTTTATGAAGAACAAGGAGCAGGAGACCAAGGATTGATGTTTGGATTTGCTTGCAATGAAACACCTGAGTACATGCCTTTGCCAATCGTGTTGGCTCATAAACTAACCCAGCGCTTAGCAAGTGCCCGTAAAAGAGGAGAACTATGGTATCTAAGACCAGATGGAAAGTCACAGGTTACCATTGAATATGAAAATGGCCGGCCAAAGAGAGTTGATACGGTTGTAATAAGCACTCAACATCACCCTGACGTGGGCTTAGAAACAATAAGGCATGATGTCTTAGAGAAAGTTATCAGACCAATCTGTAATGATTGGTTAGATGAAAAAACTAAATACTTTGTTAATCCTACCGGTAAATTTGTCATCGGTGGCCCAGTAGGAGATGCCGGAGTTACGGGAAGAAAGATTATTGTAGATACTTACGGCGGACACGGCAGTCATGGTGGCGGCGCTTTTAGCGGCAAAGATCCTTCTAAAGTTGATAGAAGCGGGGCTTACTACGCTAGATATGCAGCCAAAAATGTTGTTGCTGCTGGTCTTGCTGATAAATGTGAAGTTCAAGTAGCTTATGCTATCGGTGTAGCTCAGCCTGTAAGCATATTGGTAGACACTTTC
>JAHJDB010000019.1 GCA_018812765.1 Nanobdellota archaeon | reverse complement strand
TTTTCTAACAGCTTTTTGGCAAGAGTGGTTTTACCGACTCCAGAAGCGCCGGTAAAAGTGATTATTTTTGGGTAAGTCATCTTTAAAGTTAAAAATTGTTTATTTATATGATTATCTGTTTTAGAGTAAACAAAAAAATGAGCTAAACCGCATTAATGGCACTTTTGTATCTATCAAGTGGTGTTGTGTAGTTTATTCCTTGATGAATCCTTATTTCATTATAAAATTTTACAAATTCATCAAGACAACTAAATCTTTCATCATACTCAATTTTATAAGTTCCAAACCATCTTTCAATCTTTCCATTAGTTTGTGGATGATGAACTCTTCCTAAAATGTGCTTAATCCCTCTTTCTTCACACCATTTTGTAAACGGTCCACTTTCACTTCTTGCAGGAGTAAATTGAGTTCCATTGTCAGTTAAAATTGCTTCTGGTTTGCCATACTTCTGTATGGCATTCGAAAATGCTAATAATGTATTTTCTGTAGTGGCATTTTCAAAATATTCGGCATGGACAATGAATCTACTATGGTCATCAATAAAAGCAATCATTTGCTTTCCTGTAAATGGACAAGTAGTCCAATCAGTATGCCAAAGCATGTTTGGTTTTGGCCATTCATATTTTACAAATTTGATTTGACTAGGGCGTTTTCTTCTGTTCATTTTAAATCCGTATTTGTTGAATATTTTTTGGATTTGACGTTGAGAAACACCAATTCCTTTGTCTCTAAGTTCAAGCCAAGTTTTGTGTGATCCATATTTGTGTTCATACCAAAATTTGCAAATAATAAGCTCACAATTACGATTAATTGATGTTTCTTTTATGCCTGGATTTTTGTTTTCTAATCCAGAATCTTTGTATTGTTTGTAATTAGCAATCCATCTATATAAAGTTCTTCTTGGAACTTTCCGATTTCTGCAAATTTCAGAAATCGGTGTCAAGCCCAATAGGGCTTGTTTAACATAATATTTCTTTTTTCTTAGTGTGTATGCCATTTTTTCCTCCTAATTGGAACACACATGACAGATATATTTGTAACTGTGACATAATTACGGTTCAGAACATTAAATAAAAAAACAGAAACATTTAAATAACCTTAAAAAATACATTCTAGCATGGAAAAAAGAGGCCAATTAGGAATAATAGAATTCAAATACTTTATCATTGGATTATTGATAGGTTTAATTTTAGGTCTAGTTTTAGTCTTATTAGGCTCAAAAGGAGTTCTTCCATTCAAAATTCCTTTAGTTTGCGGATAAAAACACTTTCCTTTCTTTTAATATCTTCTAAAGATTGGCTCTTTCCGCTTTTCTTTGCGTAAACTATCTCTTCTAGAATCGAAAACGTTATTAACTAATTTCTTGTCCCTTTTTTCATAATCAAAAAAGTATTAGTTGTGAGCTCAAAATCCTGATTTTTGATGGTTTTTAGCCTTCGCAAAAAATAATGAGGTGGATTTTCATGGATGTGGAAAGAATTCAAAAAATTAATAATCTGGCTTTAGATTTGATGAAACAAGGCTTGGCTTCAGATCGGCAAGAAGCAGTTGCTCAAGCTGAAAAGATTTTTAGAACAACAGATACTGAAGATTACAATTCTATCAGGGAAAGGATGAATGGTTCTAAAAACGAATCTCAAAATAATCAAGAAAAAAAAGAAGATCTTTCCCAAGAGCAAATTAAAGACATCTTAGAACAAAACACCAAATTTCTCGTTAAAAAAATAACCCAATTTCAAGATCAAATTATTAATTTAAAAAAAGAGATAGATGATATAAAAAACCAAAGTTTTAACAGGATTCCAACAGTTAAGGAATTGATCGCTACAGAAGTGCAAAAACAATCAGAGATAAGGGCTCAACCCCAAAATAATTCTGTCCCTCAACCTGCTTATCAAGAAATACCTAAGCAAGAGTCAAAACCAAGTTCAGCTGAACCGCATCCTCGTTTGGGCGGCTATAAACAGGAAGATGTTTCTGTAGAAAAATTCTTTTATATGGGAAAAGGAAAATAACTTTCTTCCTCCCCCTTTATTTTTTAGTTATTTTTTTGATTTAAGGTAATTTTGGTCTCTTTTTAAAAATTTACTTGGTTTTCGCCACCATTAAGAGACTTTAATCTCATCCACCAAAAGAGCAAGTTCTCCGAAAGCTTTAAAAAGAATTAACTACTCGAGAATAAGAACTGGGGGGTTTGATAAAATGAAAAAAAATATAACTCTAATAGTAGCGATTTTAACCATCTTACTTTCAAGTCTTGCTTTTGCTGATTTGAATGTTGAAAATGATGATTTAGTGATTAATGTTAATTACGAAGCTCTTGATGGAAGTGAAAAAGTATCTGAAATAACCCATCAAATTACCGTTACCAACAACGGCAATGTTACTGAAAACTTAACTGTATCTTTAGAAAACTTAGATAACGGTTATGACTTAGACGTCAGTCCTAAAACTCTTCAACTAAACAGCGGAGATGATGCTGTAGTTACAATTAGCGGCAAGATTCCTGTTGATGAAGACCAAGGAACTCACCAGTTTGGAGACTTAAAAGTAAAAGGTGGTTCTAAAGGAGACAAAACTTACTCTTTAAAAACAGATGTCCAACCAATGTTAGAGATCAAAAAAATTTATGTCTATGCTGATGATTACAAGGTAAAAACTGTCAATGAAGATGATGACGAAGTTAAAAACCTTAAACCAGGAGACGAAATTGAACTTAAATTTTTCTTAAAAAACCTTTTTGATGACAATTACAAATATGGAGACCTTAGCGGAACCATCAACATCTTGCTTGATGATAACGGCTTTGGAGGAGATATTGATGAAGAAGAAGATTTTAATCTTGATGCTGGTACGGACAGCGACGAAATAATTCTTAAGTTCGTTGTTCCAGAAGATGCTGATGAAGATACATTCGACTTAGAAATTGTCATTGAAGCTAAAGATGAAAACAAAGTTGAATATATCCTAGAATGGATCTTAACTTTAGAAATTGAAAGAGATGCAAACGATCTAAGGATTAACAAACTCCTACTTTCACCAACAGAACTGGTCTGTTCAGGAAACTCTCAGCTTAGTGTTGAAATCAAAAATTTTGGCGGTGACAGGCAGAAATATACTGTTTTAAAACTGTTTAATTCAGATCTTAAAATTGACAAGACCTACAATTTTGACCTGAAGCAGGGCAATGAAGAATCTGCTCAGCTAAGCATAGATATTAAAGAAGGATTCTCTGCCGGCACCTATCCCCTTATGGCAACAGTCTACTATGATTACAACACTTTAGGAGACGAAAAAACCGTAGATCTAGTAGTCAAAAAATGTCCTCTGTCGGTTTTAGAAAAAACAGAGACAGAAGATAAAACGATAGTTGAGAAGGCTAATGATAAAGCTGCTGAACAAGTTACCGGTAACAATGTTAAAGAAATCTCCTCTTCAGATATAGTAAAGTCTGTTGAAGATTCTTACAGTACAGAAGACTATTTAGTTGGTGCTTTATTTGTAGCAATAGTAGTGATCTTAGCTTTGACCGGATTACTAGTAGTAGCCTTTTTCAAAAAATAATTTTTTTAATTTTTATAAATTTTAGGTTTTAGATGTTTTAGGTTTTAGATGTTTAATAGAGAACAGAATACGCATGAAAACAGAATTTGCACATCAAACTCAATGAGGTAAATGAAAAATGAAAACTAAACAAATATTGTTTTTAATCGCTTTAGTCTTGGCGGTGATGATTACGGTCAGCAGCGCTTT
>JAHJDB010000018.1 GCA_018812765.1 Nanobdellota archaeon | reverse complement strand
GTTATATTCTCATCAATAGTGTTAGCAGCAGTGCCCACTCCAGGAAGTTCTTTTAGTGGCTTATTAAGCTTTTTTAGAGGAATATTTACCGGAACAGCAACGATGGAAGATGCTTATCTAATTTCGTTCATCCTTTATTTTGTACTGTTTTTAGCTATCTTCATGGAAGGAATAAAAATAATACCTTTCTTTGGACAAAGAGGAGAAACAAGCAAGCAAGGTAAAGTTTTTGCTATCGCAGCGGCAGGATTATCTACTATCGCTCTATTCATAGTTGAACAAGGTACTCAAGTTTCAACTGCAGATAGAGTTTCTCACTTAGTGGCTCCGTTCGGAGTGTGGGGAGGAGTGATTATTGCTACAATAATGGCTTATATGACTTTTAGATTTATCCATGATACCGAATTATTTAAAGAACATGTTTTGATAGCTATGGCTATCTCTGCAGCTGTAGGAGTAACTTTAATCGGGTTCATTCTAACTATGGACAATTTAGTCGGCTGGGGATTTTTAGCTTTGTTAGTCTCTTTTGTAGTAGGAGCAATTGTAGCAATCCTAAAACATAGAGAAGAAACTGCTCCGGAAAGAGAAGCTCAAAGAAAAGCTAACGTAGAGAAAGAAGTTGAAAGATTTAAAGAAAAAGACAAGGCAAAAAAAGATAAAAAGGAACTGGTTGAAGAAGCTGTTAAGAAGAAAAAAGGTATTGAAAGGAGAGGGATGGCCGCAAGACCGGTAAGAGCTCATTTAGTGGAAGCGATTAATGCTTGTGGAAAATTATATCAGGCTGTGGCTGCCGGCAGGTTAATAGGGAACAGGCCTGCGGCATTAGCTGCTGCAAATAACGAACTAAGAACATTAAGGAAAAAGATTAAATCTTCGGTAAAAGGTCTTGATGATCTTCAGAATAAAGAAAAAGGAGATGTTCAGAAAGTCATGATTGATTTATATCATAATTCAGGAGTAGCTTTTGGAAAAGCTAAACAATTAAAACTGCCTAAAGAAACTATTACAGATTGGCAAGCTGAAGAAAAAAGAGTTCATGAAGAAATTAGCGTTATTGGCGCATTATGTGGCCAGATTATTAGTAATTTAGATGTTTTCATCAAGCATCATGAAAATGAAGAATTAAGAACTTTGGCTGAAAGAAGAGAAAGACTATAATTTTTTTATGTTTTTTATAATTATTAAAAGAAGAGTTAGAAAAATTAGTTAAAATAATATTAAAAGGTTTTATTCTACTTTTATTTTCTTTCCTAGAGCCTGTCCAGGAAGGCCTTTGTCTTCAAAAATAGACCTAACATTACCTGTTCTTCCATGCAGAGCAGAAATCTTTCCTTTGATCTCTTTTCCAGTAGGAGTGGTCCAAGTAACGGTTTTACCCACAAACTTTTTAGCTTCTTCAGCAGTATCAGCTGCTTTAAATATAACCTGTTTAGGGTTGATGTGATGTTTCCCTTGCCTAAAATGCATGACTGTTGCTTCCATTTGTGTTTAGAAATAAGGTTTATTTATAAGGTTTTTTGTTTATTGTTAATTATTTCACAAATTAATAGTTCTAGGAAGGATAGAATTAGACTTTTATTAATCTATCCTATCGAGCATACAAATGGTTAAAAAGAATAAAGGAAGAGTTTTTTTAATGATTAAAGGGCAGGTAGTTTCAGGAGATTTCTCTAAGATAATCATGAGGGTTAAAGCAGAAGAAAGGGTAGAGTTAGGAGAGTTATTAGTTATAGAAGATTTAGGAGAGAAATTTATTTTGCAGGCCTATGATTTAGTTTATGGAAGCCAGATCTCGCAACAAAACTTAGAGATGGTGGCGGGGATGAACCTGGAGGAAGGAGGGTTCTCCATCATGGATGAAAAGCTCAGAAATTATCAGTTAGCTTTTCTTAAACCGGTCTTAAATATTGCTCAAGTAAGTAAAACTTGTAAAAAGCTACCTTCTTTTTTTTCTAAAGTTAAAGCAATAACTAAAGAAGATCTCACTTTTATTACTAAGCCTTTAAATCCTTTATTTCTGGGAAAGTTAAGAAGCGGTTCAAAAGAATTAGATTTCGATGTTTTTCTTCCTGGGAAAGATGTTTTAAGTCACCATGTCTTGATTCCAGCATCTACTGGGAAAGGTAAGAGTTTGGATGAAGATGAAGAGGTGCTGATTAAACAAAATGGCCTCTTTTCTATAAAGGCAATAGGAGAAATTGTCAATGATATTAATTTTAGAAAATCAAAAGTAGAAGTTATGAGCATGAATCCTAAAAACTATTCTGTAGATTTTAAGGAAGTGACCCATTTTGTCAAGCATAAAGCTCCTTCTTTGATGTATAAAGTGCTTACAGAAAGTGGTCGTGAGATTATGGTCACTAAAGATCATAATCTATATGTTTTGCGTGATGGTGGTTTGAAGCTTTTGAAAACAGAGCAGATTTCAAATGATGATTATGTCCCTTTGCCTTTGATGATAAACGAGCAGGGAAATTTAACAGAAATAAACTTGTTTAATCTGTTGAAAGATCAAGAGAACATTTATGTGTTAAATTACGAGAAGGTTATAGATAATTTCAAATCAAAAAATGAATGTTTAAAGATTTTATCAAAATATTTTACTAGGCCGTCACAAAAATATAATGATTTAGTAATCAGAACTGAAAAAATTAGGATCACCATTTTTTCTCAATTATTAAAACAAGAATTTTCCGAGAGTGAATTGAAAGAAATTACTTTGACAGATTATCATTTAAGAGAACAATTAAAAGCAATCTATCCTTTAAGCAAAGAATTTTTACAGTTATTAGGTTATTATATAGCAGAAGGATATTGCTTTAATGATAATACATTTAGGATAAGTTGCTCAGAAGAAGAAGGGAAGCAGTTATTAAATAATATTTTTAAAAAGTTAGGCTTGCATTATTTTTGGATAAAAAAAGGTGGTCGGGAGATGGATGTAGGTGTTTCTTCATCTATGTTTACAAAAGTGCTGAAAAAATTGGGTGTGGGAAGAGTTTCTGGAGAGAAGAGATTGCCAAATTTTTTCATGAATTTATCAAATAAAGACTTAGCAGTTTTACTTAAAACCTATTTTGAAGGGGATGGCGGAGTAGATATTGTGAAGATATTAAAAAAGAGAAATTTTATGATCTCAACGACTACAAAATCTAAAAAACTTGCTAGTGACATCTGTTTAGCTTTGTATAGATATGGCATATTAGGTAGATGTAAAAAGATGTGGAAAAGGGCGGTAAATACAGGACATCTAGGAAATTGGTATTACCGGATTAAAGTTTCAGGGAAATCAAATTTAGCAACCTTCTTATCAGAGATTGGATTTCAATTTTCAAGGAAAAATGATGTCTTAAAGGACAAGTTAGACTATCAAGAAAATACTAATGTAGATTTAATCCCTGTTGATAAGGAGCGGTTTAAATTAAAAAGGATGGAAACGGGGTTAAGTCAGAAACAATTTGCTTTGAAACTTAGTTTATCCTCTTCAATGATATCTGCAATTGAGATGGGCAGAAGGAGACCCAGTAGGAATCTGTTCGAAAAAGTTCTATCAACATTCGAGAATTTTGAAGAATTAAAATATTTAATGAACTTTAGATGGGATAAAATAAAAGAAGTAAAAAGAACAGGATATAAGAAAAAATTTGTTTATGATCTTACCGTAAAAGATAATAAGACTTTTCTTGCTGGACAAGGGGGTCTTTTTGTTCATAATAGTAATTTGATGAGTACTATTCTGTGGGATATTTTAGATAAGAATTATGCCGGTATGCTCGTATTAGACCCGCACGACGAATATTACGGCAGGACTGGTTTAGGATTAAAAGATCATCCCAACAGAGAAAGGGTCAGCTATTACACTCCTGTAAATCCTCCTCCGGGAGCTTGCAGTTTAAAGATTAATATCTCTAAATTAAAACCAGAACATTTCCAAGGAGCGATAAGCTTGTCTGATCCGCAACGTCAATGTCTTTATGTTTATCATAAAAAGTTTGGCACTAATTGGATCATTTCTTTATTAAAAGAAGAGAAGATCGAAAATGTGAAATTTCATGAAGACACTATTTCAGTCGTAAAAAGGAAGCTGGTTTCTTTATTAGGATTAGATTTCGAGAACGGGGAAATGTCTTGTCAAGGAATTTTTGATTTAGTAGCAGGAGAAAATACTATTACAGAAATATGTAATGATCTAGAGCAAGGAAAGATGGTTGTTATTGATACTAGTTATTTTTCTGGTTCAATAGAAATCTTAGTAGGAAGTTTAGTCACTTCAGAGATATTCGAGAAATATAAGTATTATAAGAAAAAAGGGTTTCTGGAAGATAAACCAGTTGTTTCAGTAGTTTTAGAAGAAGCGCCGAGAGTTTTAGGAAAAAAAGTTTTAGAGCAAGGAAGCAATATCTTTGATACAATCGCCAGAGAAGGAAGAAAATTTAAGGTCGGCTTGATTGCTATCACTCAGTTACCTTCAGAAATCCCTAAAAATATCTTGGCTAACATGAATACTAAGATTATTTTAGGGATAGAGATGAATTCTGAAAGGCAGGCAGTGATTGAATCTTCACCCCAAGATTTATCTCAAGATAATAGGAATATCGCTTCTTTAGATAAAGGAGAAGCTTTGGTTACATCTACTTTTACTAAGTTTGCAGTTCCAATAAAGATTCCTTTGTTTAAAGAGTTTGTAAAAAGTAGTAATGGCGATAAGAAAGAAAAAGTTGATATAAATTATATGGGAATCGGTTAGAAATTTGTTAACGATTCAAAAGCTTTATCAAACTTTTCAGGGAACCAATATTTTTTTCTTCTGATTTTATCATACCCTTCATCGATAGACACATTGAACATATAATTCATAAGTTCTTCTGACGTTATATCAAGACTAGTTTCTGTAATCTTTCCATTGACTTCAGCTTCATCAAGTGAGCCGTAAGGAAAAATGTCCCCCCCATACATTTCAGGGTAAAAAGAATCAGAATTAAAGGGGGTAATATATACCGTAAGTAAAAAAGGCCCTTGGCAGTTTTCCAGATATAAGCTGACTTCTAATCTTTTAGAAGCCATGTAAACTCCGGAATCGCAGTTTCCGAGGTTTTCAACAATATATTTAACTTTATTTTCCAAGCTTGGTTTAGGTTTATTTCTAGTAAAGGTCGATCTTTCTGAAATCAAGAGATCCGGACTGGTGCCGACATCAATTACAGGAGTTTTCACATCAACAAGAGGGATTTTAGGTTCTTCTTTTACAGGAGTGCAACTCCCTAAAAGAGTTGCTGCAATCAAGCTATATTTTTTCATATTGAACATTTATCAGGCCCATTTATAAAATTTAAGGTCAAGAATTAGCTGTTTTTGTTTATTCCTCGCTGGGTCTAATACCCCGCAGCTTGCTGCGGTATTTAGCGAGGAATGACCAGAAATCCGATTAGAAAACCGGCGAATACCCCGGAGCTTGCTCCGTTGGGTAGTTGGTTTTCAGGATTTCTCGTTTATTTCTTTTCTATACTAGAAGATAATGATTCAGCCAATTTTCGTCTGTTTTTCTGCAGAACCCTTGTTATTGGCTCTGTAGAAAAAGTCATCTTGGCCGGTAAAATCTGCCAAGCCTAAAAAGTCATTCGAAAAATAATACCTTTTCTTAATATTATTCCAGCTCGGAACTTAACTATTACTAAAATCTTGTTTAGCAGATTTTACTTCTTTTAGGCCATAACGACAACTTTTTTCTACTCAGCTCTTGTTATCGTTAAATATATAAACTGGCAGTCTTTAATTTTAATATGAAGCATAGCCTTAAAGTGACAATCATCCTGTTGATAATGTTTCTCTTAGCACAGTTTATCGGAATTGCGATAATGTATAACTATATTGATTTTAGCAAGTCTGAAGAAGTAGGCAAGACGACTTTTCAAGATCTGCCCATCGGCGAAAGACCGCCTGAAGATTCCGGCTATCTTTTCATTTTGACAGCAATAATTGTGGGAACATTAGTCTTGTTATTGTTCATAAAATTAAAGTTAATGTTACTGTGGAGAGTTTGGTTTCTTTTGGCTACAGCAATAGGGTTGTTAGTGGCTTTTAGCGCATTTATTAGAGAAGAGATTGCTTTTTTTCTGGCGGCAGGATTAGCGATCTGGAAAGTTTTCAAACCTAATTTTTGGATCCATACTCTGACTGAACTTTTTATTTACGGTGGTCTAGCGGCAATATTTGTACCTTCACTTAATTTATTTCAGGCAGTCATAATAATGATAGTAATTGCTTTTTATGATGCTTATGCCGTATGGAAATCTAAACACATGATTACTTTAGCTAAATCTCAGACCAAAGCAAAAATCTTCGCCGGTTTATTGGTCCCTTACAAGATTAAAGGTATGTTCAAGAAAAATAATAAAGAAGCTAAAGCTAAAAAGGAAGATAAAAAAGAAGATAAAAAAGATAAATCTACTAAACCCCTCATTAAAACTTCACCAAAAAATAGGAGAACAGTGAAAGTACGAACAGCGATGCTCGGTGGAGGGGACATAGCTTTTTCTTTAATTTTTGCCGGAGTAGTTTTGAAAGAGTTGGGCTTATGGCAAAGCTTGATCATCCCTTTCTTTGCTGCCGCTGCCTTGGGCTTTTTATTTTGGTGGGGTGAAGAGAAAAAATTTTATCCGGCCATGCCTTTTATATCGGTAGGCTGTTTCTTAGGTCTAGGGTTTGTTTGGCTGATTGGATTATTAATCTGAAGTTTTTAACGAAAGAATATTGATTAATAGGCCCTTTTTAATTGAATCATCAATAAATCCTTCAGTTCATTTTTTAAGAAAGGTAATCATTTGCATATAAATATTTGTTTCTGAGATCTGTCCTTGAAACCAAGGATAATCCAAATTTTCTTCTAAAGGAGAACTGTAATTATACAATAAGTATTGGTTTTCATCACATCTGACCAATGCCGGATAAGCTGTATCTCCCTGACTGGGCAAGTCAAACAGGTGTTCGATTTCAATCTTTTCTTTGTTAAGATGATAAATTGCCGTTCGCTTGGCTGTCAAAGAATAACGGATGAGGTTAAATGTTCTTCTAAGACTGTCAGGTAAAAAATCCGGGCTGTGATCTACTTTTCCATCAACATTCCTGCGGGCGATCAAGTAAAGCTCATTTTCGTGCTTAAGGAGCAGGGCCGAATCATATTTCTCTAGGGTTCTCTTTAAAGTGAAATGTTCTAAATCTTTAGAATGCACAATCCCCCCTCCCTGGCCTTCAAAACGAACGGTACCCCACAATTCACCTTCATCATCAAATATGAATTCTAATTCTTCAGCGTAAGGGGCTGAAATTTCTAGTTTAAGTTTTTTCCAATCTTTACCATCCGCAGATTCAAAGAGAGATATTTTTCCTTCATGATTATTTTCGTAGAGATCTTTTCCATTATAAATGCTCAGATAAGCTTTTCCGTTATGATTTCTGATTCTCCAAGGAATGTAACCGGGTTCAAGAGCTTTCTGAGGAGAGGTCCATCCGCTTCCAGTTCTTTCCATAAGGTAAATGTTCTGCGGTTCGAATTTAGTCCAATCAGTACCGGCTTTTAAAAAATAAAAGAACAAATCGTTATTTATTGAGAGAAAACGAGGTTCTCTTAAGTCGGAATTCATCTGGATTGTAGATTCGTGCAACCATTCAGTTCCGTTCTGGGAACGTAAGATCTGTAGGAGTGTTTTTTCAGAAGCAAAATGGGTTGGTGCTGTTCTAAAAGCAAGATAGAATTCTCCTTGGTGCGAGATTAAATCTAAGTTATCTTTTCCTTTCATGATCTGTAGACCTAAAGGGAAATTTTCAGTCACTTTTAATTCTAAAGGTTTAGTAGTCTTAATTTCATGTTTAAGTTCTGTTAATGCTTTTTCATTACTTTCTAGAATTCTAGTGCTGATAAGATCATTGTTCATCCCCAGAACGGTTGCGAATCCAACTAAATATTTAAAGAAAGACCGGCGTAATATTTTTTTTTCAAGTGTCATCAGTATGTTTTAAACAAAGCCTTACTAAATATGTGATTTTAATCATAACCTTTAACTGGAGATTTATACTGCCCGTGACCCTCTGGTGTAATCGTTAAACCATCTCGGGCCGCTATCGTTTGTATTCCGGTAATTCTTTGCACTTCTCTTGCTTCTTGTAACGGATCAGCTTTAAGCATGTCTAAACCGAAATGGGTCAGGATCGCTAATTTAGGCCTGACGGCAGAGATGATCTGGATAGCAGAACCGGTATCCAAGTTCAGACCGACACCATTATTTCCAGAATAAGGAACATTAAGGATTAAAATATCTGAACCTCCTAATTCTTCTAATAGTTTAGGGGTAAGCTTAGTATCTCCAGTATAGCTGAGAATGAATTTAGGACAGAAAAACTTGAAACCGATTGCCGTTTTATCGGTATGTTCTGCAGAAAGAGTGTTTATTTCAATAAGCTCAACTCCAACCTTATGATCTTTTTCTAAAGGGATGATTTTTTCTACAAGGTTTTGATGATATTTAGTGAGAAAAGGATGACTGCCATCTATTGACTGAAGAATAGATTTACTGGCAAGAATGATTCCTCGATGTTCTATGCCCCCATGAGTCATAGCTTCAATGACTGCGTTGAGGTCATTACAGTGGTTGATATGGTTATGAGATATCAGCACAGCTGTGTTGTGATTGATACTGACTCCGTATTCTTTAGCCTTAATCAAGGCTCCGGGACCAGGATCTAGATGAAACTGTAAATCTTCTACCTGAAGAATAATCCCTCCAGAAGATCTAATCTGCTTGCAAGCTACAGAAGAACTTCCTGCAGTACCTAAAAAAATTATGCGTGCCATTAAAACCTACCAAAAAGTTTTGGTACATTTAGATTAATAAATATTGTTATAGTAGAATAGTGAGTTTAATGTTGTGATCTGAATCAAGCTTCTGGAGTTAAAACGACTCTTTAAAAATAATATACTTGCAAAGAGAAGCATATTCAGTATTGGGATAACCCTTAAATTCTTCAAAGAAAGGTTAATGGATATGAAAAAAGAGAGGTGGGCTTTTTTAGGCACTTCCTTGCTGTTGGGTTGTTCAAGCAATTATGATCCTGTTGATGAAGTTAATGCTCCTCAAAAAGAACCCTTTATAATCAACGGCAGTCCTGTGGGATCTCACGAGAGAGCTCCTTCAGTAGTGGTGATGACCAATAAGTTTGGAGAGGAAAGGTGTTCAGGAACTTTAATACATCCTCGAATGGTTTTAACGGCTGCACATTGCATCCCTTATCAGGCAGAAAACATCTTAATCGGTTATGGTTTTTCGAACCTGGAAAAAAAAGAAGGAATTTTTTATGAGCCGGAATCCGTAATCGTACATGATGATTATCTTTCTTTTGAAGATTATAATCACTATGATTTTGGTTTAGTGATCCTCAAGAATCCTGTTAAGGGGGGAATTGCTGCACCAATTTTTCCTGAAGAAAAATATGGCAGTGAATTGCAGGAAAACAAGGAAGTGACAATCGTAGGTTATGGATGGGATGATGAAAATTATGGCGAACTAAATTTTGCAAAGGTTCCCATAACCAAAGTTGTAGAGACCGAAATGGTGGTAGGATTAAATGATCCAAAAGCTCCCAATCTTTGTTTTGGTGATTCTGGCGGACCGACTTATGTTCGTTCTGAAGCCAAGGATTATGTTACCGGCGTAACTTCTAGGATCCCTCCTGAAATCTTAGATGGTGAGTGCGGTCATGGAGCAGTAGTAGGTCTTCCTGGTTCAGTTTTGGATTGGATAATAAAAAATTGTGAAGAAAATATTGGAAAAAACTGCAGTAGCTTCACTGAAGGGGATGCTAAGAACCATCTTGATGGTTTAGTCGAATCAACCCCTTTTTCTCAAGAACCTTTTGTAATGCTAGATAGGACTGCTTGTAGTTATTCTGGTGGAAGCAGGCCAGGAAATGATTCTGCTGGTTATGGTCTATTGTTGGGGTGGGTAGGATTAATCAGCTTGAGAAGAAAGAAAAAGTAAATTCACTGTAATAATTAAAGATAAGATTAAAGATTATAATTTTTCCCCGTTCATTAAAAGGAAATCATTCACTCCCTTTATTATTACAGTAATATCGTTAGCTTTGAATCTGGCAGCATATTCTTTTTGAGCTTTTTCGTATAAGGAAGTTTTATATCTGTCTCCTAATTGTTTATAACAATCAGTTAGATTTTCGATAATCTCTAAATAATTTCTATAATCTTTGAATTCGGCTAGAAGACCTTGCTTATATTCTGCGATTGCTTTGTAAAAATTTCTACTCTTTTCAAAGATTTCTCCTCTTTCTTCTCTTAAAGTTATCTCGTAAACTGTAAGAGGATTTTTTTCAAGAAATTCTTCACTTCTTTTCAAGAAGGAGTCGATTGATTCTTTCGTTCCTTTTTCTGATTCTTCATGATCTTTCTGAACTTCAATGTATTCTGAAAATTCTGCCGGAATAAGTCGGTATTCTTGAGCCAGCTGAACTTTAGCAATGATTTTTTCATTTTTATCTTCGTATATCCACCTGGCAAAATCTTCTTCATAATAACGGCTTTCAGCGTTTCCACAAAGTTCCGCCACATCTTCGTACCACCATACTCTGGCACGATTGCTTATAAATCCTAGTTTTTCATTTTCAGCAGATTCAAAGAAATCTGGCGTTGCCATTTTTTCAAAAAACCATAATTTTGGAAGAACATAATTTTTGATAAAACTGGTATGGAGATTGTTTCCATATTCGTCTCTGCTTAAGGCGAGCCATCTTTCTTTAAACTCTGGATGTTCAGATAAAATTTGGTCAGTCTTAAGATGTTTAATCTCGTGATGAATAGTGCTGTAAAGAAAGGTGCTGCTAAGATTTATCCACTCATAATCGATCCAACCCATAAAAAAAAGATTTATGCCGTCGTAAAATTCTCCTCCCTTAGCTAAAATAAACTCCGCTTGGCCGGGGATGGATCTTTTTAAATAGTCATCAGAACTGATCCTTAATACATTCAGATCAAAAGGTTTCTCTAATCTTTCTTTATGGGCGGCATTAGCAATCTTTGACAAGCTCCCTTCTTTATCTTCAATATCTTCTCTAAAACCATTGACTGAAAAATTAAATTCAGATTCAAAGAGAGTTCTTTCTGGAGTAGTTCTGCTGCCGCTATAACAATAATTTGCCTGAGTGCCCAAATGAAGTAAAGCTGTTAATTGCAAGGTTTTCTTAACAGCTTTTTTTGATCCTTTGTAACTCTTCTTAAGAAGCTCGGTAATTTTTTTTCTTTTAGAATCTGTAACCTTGTCCACAATCTTAAAAAAGTTGGTCAGTTTAAATATTTTTAGAAAGATATTATCTAATTCGACGAGAGCATATGCATTATATGCCGTCGATAAAACGGCTTCTACAACTATTCTCTACTGGAGATATTCTTTTAAATGAAGGAAGTCTTTCTGCTCCATGAAAAAAAAATTGTTAACCTTAAGTTCAGCTTTATTGATGTTTAGTTGCGGTTCAGAAACAAAAATTAATTCTTTTGATTTTCCTAAAAAAAATCCCCACATCATCAATGGAACTCTAACCGACCAATCTCAGTTTCCTTCAGTTGCAGCACTAATTGACTATTACGGTTCAGAGTGGTGTTCAGGAACATTAATCAAACCAGATTTTATAATCACAGCTGCACATTGCATCCCTTCAACTCCAACATCTATGAAAGTTGTTTACGGGGTTTCTGATATTTATCAGTCTTGTGAAGATTGTAAGCATGAAATCGCTCTCGTAAAAGCTAACCCCAATTATGATTTTAATGGTGATTATGGTTGGAATGATATCGGCTGGGTCCTTTTGAAAGAACCGATTAAAGATGCTGTTACCGCAGAAGTTCTGCCAGAAAAATGGTTCAGTTCAGTATTGCATATAGGGGATCTAGTTAAAATAGCTGGATATGGTAATGACAGTAATTGGAATAGTGGTTTCCTTAATTCTGCAGAAGCGCCTATAATCGATTTTTTCACTTCTGCCGGTTCTGTTAATGGTAATTTTAATCGGAATGGCAACTTAAATAGGAGTGATGGCTTTAGAAGCAGTTTTGAGCAAGGAGCCTCAATGCTAGAGATGGTTGTAGGATTGGATGATACAGGTGCTCCTAACCTTTGTTATGGTGATTCAGGGGGACCGACTTATGTTGAGTATAATGGTTCAGTTTTTCTTACCGGAATAACCTCTAGAATTCCGCCAGGCAAACCGGCTGAGTGTGGTCATGGGGCAGTAGTAGGACTACCCGGACATTATCAAAAAATTACTGAAGAAGTTTATCTGGAACTTAAAAATTGCCGGGATTATGGTGATTGCGGAGAAGAAGGCGGTGCTGGTGGTGGCGGAGCTGGTGGAAATGGTGTTGGAGATGGGGGAGCAGGAGGCAGCGATAGTGGTGGCAGCAGTATTGGATTTCCTGAACCTTCAGAAGAACCGTTTGTGATGTTAGATAGGACTGCTTGCAATTATTCTAAAGACGATAAAGAAAATAGTGGTGCAGGTTATGTTCTTTTATTAGGAATGGCCGGTCTGTTAGGTCTTAGAAGAAGGAAAAATTAGTTCTGACGCCAAGAAAAGTAGAAAGAGCCGGGGTTTTTAGACCGGTTATGTTCACAGAAAAACAACGATTTTTCTGGGACGCCAAAAAAGTAGTTTCTTTTTTATGCGAATGCTTTTTCAGATCCCTGCTTTTCTTGCGTCACAAAGTGCGGAGTTTAGAAAGCGCCTTTTTTCAAGCTCCGTTCTTTAGAGCGGAGTGAGACACTTTTCCACACTTTTAGGACATAAGTTTTATAAAACCCCTATAATAGGTCTTAAACTGGGGGTAATCACTATGCCAGAAAATACAATCCAACCTATTTTTATTATGCCGGAAGATACCAAAAGAACTACTGGGAGAGATGCACAACATAACAATATTGCTGCTGCTAAAGCGGTGGCAAATACCGTCAGAACAACTTTGGGACCTAAAGGAATGGACAAGATGATTGTCGATTCTATAGGAGATGTCATAATCACAAATGACGGAGTTACAATCTTAGAAGAGATGGAGATTGAGCATCCTGCAGCAAAGATGATCGTAGAAGTGGCAAAAACGCAGGAAGATATTGTCGGCGATGGAACAACTACTGCCGTTGTGCTTGCGGGGGAGCTGTTAAAGAAAGCTGAAGACCTTCTGGATCAAAATATCCATCCTACTGTTTTAGCTAGAGGTTATCGCTTAGCTGATTCTGAAGCGCAAAAAATACTTAACAGAGCAGCAAAAAGTGTTACTGTAAATGATGAATCAATCTTAAAAAATATTGCCGTTACAGCCATGACCGGAAAAGGTGCGGAAAAAAATAAAAATAAACTCGCTGAGTTAATTGTCGTTTCAGTCAAAAGAGTTTTTGATGGAAAAAAGATAGATTTAGAAGACATAAAAGTACAGACAATTGTCGGAGAGAGTGCTGATACTAGCGAACTTATCGAAGGGATAGTGTTAGATAAAGAAAAAGTACATCCTTCTATGCCGGAAAAAGTAGAGAATGCCGTTATAGCTTTGTTAGATTCTTCTTTGGAGATTAAGAATACTGAAATTGATGCAAAAATCCAGATCACTGATCCTTCACAATTAAATTCTTTCTTAGAGCAAGAAGAAAGAACCTTGAGACAGATGGTTGAAAAGATTACCAGTACTGGAGCGAACGTATTATTTTGTCAGAAAGGTATTGATGATATCGCCCAACATTTCTTGGCCAAGTCGGGAGTTCTAGCTGTGCGTAGGGTGAAGAAAAGTGATATGGAAAAATTAGCACGGGCTACAGGAGCTAAAGTAGTGAGCAGTTGGAAAGAGCTAAGTGTTGAGGATTTAGGGTCGGCAGGATTAGTAAGAGAAGAGAAGATTAGTGATGAAGAAATGATTTTTGTAGAAAATTGTAAAAATCCTAAGGCCGTCACTTTAATGGTAAGAGGCGGAACAGAACACGTTGTTGAAGAAATAAAAAGAGCCGTAACTGATGCTCTTGGAGATCTTGCAGCCGCTTTGAAGTATGGATTTGTGGTTTCAGGAGCCGGAGCAGTAGAGATGGAAGTGGCTAAAGGATTAAAGCGCTACGCAGCCGGCCTTCAAGGAAGAGAACAGCTGGCAGTACAGGCTTTTGCTGAAGCGATGGAAGTTATTCCTAAAACTTTAGCAGAAAATGCCGGATTAGATCCTATAAATGTTTTGACTCAGTTAAGAGCCGCACACGATAACGGTAATGATGATGCTGGTATAAATGTTTTCACAGGAGAGATAATGAATGCTTGGGAGAATGGAGTGATTGAACCGTTGAAAGTTAAAACTCTTGCTTTGAGTTCAGCAGCAGAAGTAGCAGAGATGATCTTAAGGATTGATGATGTAATTCTGGGCGGCCAGAAAAAGACGCCTTCAGGAATGCCTCTGGGCGGCCCTCCAGGAATGGGCGGGATGTAAAGATTTACGCAACATTTTTAAGAGCTGTTCTTTTTGTAGTTAATCATGAGTTGGGCTAACTTAATAACTATTTTTAGAACTTTAATCTTATTGCCTATAATTATTTATTTAATTTTTCAGAATAGTTTTCTTTCTTTATTCTTGGCTGTTGTTTTGTTAGGGATAGCGATTTTTAGTGATGTTATAGAGCTTGTTTTGTTAAAGAAAAAAGAGATCAAGTCTTTTCTTCATCCTTTTTCTGATAAAATGATTCTTCTGGTTTTGTTATTTATTTTTGTCTTACAAGGATTTTTTTCTAAGATTTTTTTAATACTCTTCTTGTTACGAGACTTAATCATAGGAGTTCTAAGGATGGTTGCTTCAAGAGACGACATTCCGATGAAGGGGGCAGACAATTACGGAAAGATTATCACTATATTGCAATATTTCTTGGTCTTTGGAGTGTTTTTTGGAAAGTTGTGGTATTACAGCAGTTCTTTATATCTATCTCAATCAGTTGATATTGGGATTATGGTCATGGCTTCTTTAGTAGTCCTTTTAGGATTCTTCTCAATAATTCATTATAGTTTTGTTTACGGAAGATATAGAAGAAAAATCTCCGGGAAAAAGGTTGAAGTGGAAGAGATGGTTATTTTAACTAACAGAAAGTCTGGTGGTTATAGAAATTCTTATCGAAGAAGATTGTTAAGGGTTTTTGCAAGAAGAAGAAAAGCTATAATAAAATATCTGCCTTCTGGAGAAGATATGTTTGTTGATGTCGAAAAAAAGATAACAGGAGCGAAACAGGTTATAATTGCCGGCGGCGACGGTTCTTTCGAAAGTGCTTTAAACAATAATCAGCTGAAGAAAAAAAGTTTAGGTTTCTTTCCTTTAGGTGCGGGAAATTCTTTTTATTCTTATTTTTATAAAGGCAAAAGGTTTGAGTATCTAAGAAGCCGTTTTAAATTTCAGGAAGTTAAATTAGACGTGTTGGAGTTAGAATCCGAACTAGGCAAGCAGGAAACTTTATTTCTTAGTTTAGGGGGGGATGCAGAAGTTACGAGAAGGATAAAAGATAAGAAACATCATAAGTTCAGCGATTATTTCTTGTCTTCAGCTAAAATTGCTTTTGGTAAGATCAAAGTTAAATACGATCTTGACTGCCTAGTGGATGGAAAGAAATATTGTTGGAAAAATTGTATTAATCTGATCATCGGCAAAGTGCCTTACATTGGATTTGGAATAAGGTCTCTATTAGGAGAGCTGGAAGATGATGATGGCAAGATATTAGGGATGGCCTGCATCAATACCCATTCCCCAATCTGGAACAAATCATTAAGATTATGGGCCATATTGCTGACTCAATTAGGTTTTGCAAAATCTCCTCTCCTGCCGTTGAAAGGAAAAACTTTTTTTATAAGAAGTGATAATCCTTTTCCTCTGCAAGCAGGAGGAGATTTCTTAGGCTATACTAAATGGGTTAAAGTTAAAGTTAAAAGAAAACAGAAAGTCTTAATGATTGATTAATTCTGATCCTTTCCGATGAACAGAACCTGAAATCAATTACTGTTGGAAATTTTCAAGAATTGCAGGTGTAATTGTAATCCCGAGAGAGAAAAAGAACCGGTTTTGACCGTGAAAGGATTAATCTCTCTCGTGAGATAAGAAAGACAAGCTTCAAATTTTGTATATTCATCTACTAAATGAGGTTTAATATGGTCAATAAAATTTTTGAAGCAGTTTAAAGAAAAAGATTCAAGCTCGTTAAACATATCATCTTTATCAGGATTATTCTCTTCTTCTATGCTGCTGGCGTAAGTAGTGATATTATTAACCAGTTCTTCGAGATGGTACTTTTGGTCCTTCAGGTAAAAAGTGCCGGCCTGTTCGACTTCACCATAATGTTTTAAAGCAACTAATTTAAGTGAGAAATCTTTGAACTGATCAAAACTGTCTTTTTTATAACTATCTCTCTTTAATCTGGGATATTGTTGTTTCATGAACTCGTATTCCTTGCCGCCATGTTCATTTAGGAACTTTATCTGCTGGCATTCTTTATGATACCAATCTAAGATATGTAAAGATTGTTCTAAAGCCCGGAGGCTTTCTCCAATAACTTTATCTCCGTAAGTAAGGATCTCTCTTTTCAATTGGGATAGATTTTCCATTTTTTGAGCAAGATTTCCTTTAGTTTATAATTCTTACTATGTCAAATCTTCTTGGATTGCTCGTAATGTTTTTAAAGAAAGTATCGTTTTTGCTATTTGATGGCTGCTGTCGTATAACGGTTAGTATGCGGGTCTGTGGAACCTGCGACGGGGGTTCGATTCCCCCCAGCGGCCCTTTTTTTCTAAAATCTAATTCAAAATATATATAAAAGAATAGTATTTATTTAGATTAACATGGAATTACAAACCGCTAAAGGAGTCAAGGATTATCCTCCTGAAGAAAAAATACTCAAGAATGAGGTAGTGGATACTCTCAAAAAAGTCTTTGAATTATATGGTTTTGCTCCTTTAGAAACTCCCATCATTGAAAGATACGAAACTTTAGCAGCTAAATTTGGAGCTGGAGCAGGAAGCGATGTTTTAAAGGAAACGTTTAAGCTTACAGATCAAGGAAAAAGGAAGCTGGCGTTAAGATTTGAGCTAACTACATCTTTAGCAAGATTTGTAGCCATGAACCCTAACTTAAAGATGCCTTTCAAGAGATATGAACTTGGGCCGGTGTTTAGAGACGGACCGATTAAATCAGGCCGGGTAAGGCAATTCTGGCAATGTGATGTGGACACTATCGGAGTAAGCTCCATGCTTGCAGATGCAGAATTATTAGCGATTGCAGATGCAGTATTCAAGAAATTAAAGATAGACTCAGTAATGAAAGTTAACAATAGAAAATTATTAAACGGAATCTTAGAACAGGCTGGGTTCAAAAAGAAAGATGATGCTCTAATAGCTATTGACAAGTTAGAGAAGGTCGGCAAAAAAGGTGTAACCGCAGAGTTGAAAGAAAAAGGATATTCAGAAAAGCAGATAAAGGACTTTTTCAGCTTAGTAAAGCCAGGGATAGGGATCGAGGAGCTGAAAGATAAAGTCAGAAATGAAGAAGCTAAAAAAGGTCTTGAAGAATTAGAAGAACTATTTAGTTATCTAAAGATCATGAAAGTATCTTCTGTTCAGTTTGAAATAAGTTTAGCCAGGGGTTTAGGGTATTATACCGGAACAGTGTTTGAAGCTTTCGCTAAAAAGGGAGCGGTGTCTTCTTCCTTAGCGGGTGGAGGAAGATGGGATAACATGATCGGAAATTTCATGGGCGGGGGAAGAGAAATTCCAGCCGTAGGAATAGCTTTTGGTTTAGTGCCAATCATGGAAACCTTGACGGCGGGAAAAGAATTGAAAAAGAAAACCTTAACGCAGGTTTATGTTATCCCTATCAATACTGTTGAGCAGTCTTTGAAGGTTGTGCAGGAGCTGAGAGAAGAAGGTGTACCTTGCGATTTTTCCACGAAGAAAGGAGTTTCAAAAAACCTGGAATATGCCAATTCTTTAGGGATCCCTTACGTTGTGATCATCGGGGAGAAAGAGTTAAAGGAAAAGAAGGTTTTGTTAAGAGACATGGAATCAGGACAGGAATCTTTATTGTCTGTCAAGGATGTAGTGAAGAAAGTAAGATGAATTCTAAAAACATAAAAATCTTAGGTTATGCTGGTTTAATTATTTTATTGTTAAATTTAGTTCTTTTTGCCTTAAGGATCATTAACGGAACAATCTTTTGGGCTGTGATTGTGATAGGTGCTATTTTTGCTTACGTTATTTTGCCTCGGTTAAAGAAATAAATTTAAAAGACTAGTGGTTCTAAAATCATTAAATGAGTTAAAAGAGAAAAGTTTAAAGGAAATAAATTAAAGGAAAAAAATGTCAGAATCAAAAAAACAACCGGAATCAAAAAAACAGACGGAACTAGAAATTAAAGTACCTGAAAACAAATATTATTCTTATAACCTAGGACAATTGCCGAAAGGATGCAGATACTGTGTAAAAGGAGAGAAACTGGTCTTGTTTATAACCGGAGAATGTCCGAGAAGATGTTATTTCTGTCCTGTTTCTGACCAAAAGTATCAGAAGGATGTAATCTTTGCTAATGAAAGGAGCGTCAAAGATTTTGAAGATGTTGTTAAGGAAGCAGAAGCGATGGATGCTAAAGGAGCAGGAATCACCGGTGGAGATCCTTTAGCCAGGTTAGAACGAACTGTAGAGTTCATAAGGAAATTGAAAGAAAGGTTCGGAAAAGAGTTTCATATCCATCTTTATACTTCCTTGGACCTGGTCAATTCCGAAAATTTAAAACAGTTATTTCAGGCAGGATTGGACGAAATTAGGTTTCATCTTGATTTTGAGTCCAAAAAATTATGGGACAGGATAGAATTAGCTAAAGAATTTGACTGGGATTTAGGAGTAGAGATTCCTCTTATTCCAAATAAAGAGAAAGAGTTGAAAGAATTGATCGATTTTATCCATGATAAAGTTAAATTTCTTAATCTAAATGAGTTGGAAGTTGCTGACAATGAACAATCTAAACTGTTGAAGATGGGATTAAAGACTAAAGATGAAGTTAGTTATGCCGTTGAAAAATCTTTAGAATTAGGATTATCGTTGATTGAATATGTCAAGAAAAAAGAATATCAGTTGTCTGTCCATCTATGCACAGCAAAATTAAAGGATGCCATCCAGCTCGGGAACCGGCTAAAGAGGGAAGCTGAAGTTAGCAAGAATAAGTTTGATCTTGTTGATGAAGAAGGGATGCTGATAAGAGGAGCCTTGTATTTGAAAGAATTAGCTCCGGATTTTGGATACCGTAAAAAATTAGAAGAAGCTGACAAGGAACAGTTTGTTCAGCTGTTAAAACCGCTCTATGACAGAATCAAGAAGAAATTTAAATTAGATGATGAAGAGATCATGATAGATGAGAAAAAGCCCAGGATTCTATTATCAAAGAGATTAGTCAAGAAAAAAAGCAGTTATTTTGCCTCCCTGGGATTAAGGCCGGCCATTGTTGTGGAATATCCTACTGCAAATCAGTTAGAGATAGAAGTTGAGTTTTTAGGATAGTCTCAACCCTTTTTTTAATTTTAATCTTCAGATCTAGTGTAAACGAGAGGCTTATCTCTAACAATGACAGAATGTTCTGCTTGAGTGACAATGGCATTAGAAACCTCTACTAAAGGAGGGTAAGCTTTTATGATCCTGGACTGCTGCAATTCTCTTAATCCCAAAGTAGCAGGACCCCTGCCAAATTTTCTGGTTAATTGTCTGGTCGTAAAAGGCAGGCCGTTTAAAGGTTTGACTTCTTCAAGGATCTTTTTTGCATAAGGTAATCTGACGCCCCGTTCTTTTTCAACCATGAAAATGGTAGCCAAGCCTTTTTCCTTGATCATCCCTTGTCCATCGGTCACGAAAGGTTCTATGGCTATCTGCCAGTCTTCCTGTAATTCGGTCTTGTCTTTATTGTTGAAAGAAGGGATGGAGACTCCGGAATGGACTGAATATTTTCCCAAGGTATGTCCAGAAAGGTTCTTAATGGTGGTAAAACCTAAAGCTTCCGCTTCAGAAAGTTGAGCTTCTCCTAATTGCCATAAAGGTGTTCCGGGCTTTGCTAATTTTATGGCTGCGTTAAGCGCGTTTTTTGCAGCCTTGATCATGTCTTTGTACTTATTGGAGGTCACTTCAACAGTTGCAGCAGTATCAGCAAGATAACCATCAACATGAACCCCTATGTCAATCTTGATCACATCCCCTTCCTTAGAAACAGATTGGTCTTCGTCAGTAGGACAGTAATGGGCAGCGATTTCATTTGGAGAAAGCTGGGCCCAGGCAAGTTGTCCATTCTGTTTTTTTATCAGTTCTTCACAAAAATCCATTGTTTTTAAGAAAGAAGCGCCGGGTTTAGCAAGTTTAGCCAGGCCTTGATCTCTAACTGAAGCGGCAATTTTTCCAGCTTTAATAATTTTTTTTTGGATTTCTGGATCCATAAAAGTTTATTACTTTAAGGATTTATATAAATATTGTTATAAAATTAGTTTAATCTTTTTGATAGATAATTCTTAGTATGTTAAGTAGTGGTTTAACGACCTGTAGAATTATAGTGTCAAAATACCCATAAATTAATAAAATTAGTTTTCTTATAACTAATTAATGAATCAAGATTTAGAATCTCTTTTGAATAGAACAAAAGAAGTGATCTCTGAAGTAAGAAGTTTTTCTTTAGAATGCCTGGGGCTTCCTATAAAGAAGGGCTTCAACGATTTTAAAGAAGATGGACAGAACTATTTTTGGGTTTATGTTTCTGAAAAGCGGTCCTTAAATTCTGTTGTCAATAAAGAGCTCCAGAATCGGCCTTGTTTTTTTGATGATAGGGAAAAAGCGGAAGATTTTTCTAGACAATACCAAAGTAAAGGTTATGACACTTATGTTTATGAAGGTTCAGCTCATAGCGGCGAACCGCAGATCACACTTTCTTTTATCAATTCAAGTATTTACAGGAAAGCTTCAGTATTAATTCACGAATCGGTGCATAATTTTTTAGAGGATTGCTCTCGGGACAAAGATTTTTCCAAAATACCTTATGATTTAAATGAAGCCTTAGCAACTTATATCGGGGAAAGGGGGGCTTTAAATTTTTGCAAGATCCATTATCCCAGCCAAGTTATAATCGGCTTAAAGAACATCACTTTTTTTGAAGAATTTTCTAAGCGCATAAATGTTTATCATTCCCTGCTTCAAGTCAATTATGCTAACGGCTTGGGAGAAGAAAAGATTATTTTAGATTCGTTTAAAAAAGAATTAAAATCGATGGGAATACCTTGTAAAAGAGAGGATGATTTTAATAACGCTTATCTAGCGATGTTTATTAATTATACCCGGCTTTATCCAATAATCTCTAATTATTTTAGCGACGGCAGAAGGACAATCAAAGGTTTGTTTGGCTGCAGCAGGAAAAAGAAGATCACTAAATTTGAGCGTCTGCTTAAACTAAGAGAAGAATTTACTCTTGTTCTTTAGAAACACTTAAATAAAAACCCTTTTTTTCCTTAAAAGGTCAGCATAACAGTAGTTGTCTATAAATATAAAAATGAGTTCTGAAGCTTGTTTTTAGGAGAAGAAAAAAATGCCCGTTAAGAAAGGAGACAAAGTAAAGATTGAATATACCGGAACCTTAGATGATGGAACTGTTTTTGATGCCTCTGAAAGGCATGGTAAGCCCTTGGAGTTTGAAGTCGGTTCAGGACAAGTAATCAAGGGTTTTGATGAAGCAGTCTTAGGGATGGAAAAAGATGAAGAGAAAGAAATCAATCTTCAACCAGAGGAAGCTTACGGCCAGTTGAGGTCAGAATTAAACAAGAAAGTTCCAAGAGAACAATTACCAAAGGATCAAGAACCAAAAGCAGGGATGATATTATTGGTAGGGCTGCCTAACGGACAGCAAATACCAGCAAGGATAACTGAGGTAAGCGATAGCGAAGTGACAATCGATCTAAATCATCCTTTAGCTGGAAAAGCTCTTAACTTTAAGATAAAGGTCGTGGAAATCTCTTCTTAGAGTTATATTTAACTGCTTTTTTTTTGTACAGAATTATGTTTTTTGTTTTTTTTATACGTCTTCTTCTAAGGCGTGGTATAATGTTTTATTCCTCGCTGGGTCTAATACC
>JAHJDB010000017.1 GCA_018812765.1 Nanobdellota archaeon | reverse complement strand
TTTTCTTCTTTTGGAGATTTTATCAAACATTATAATGAAGAAAGGCTCCACATGAGCCTTCATTATAAAACACCAAAAGAAGTCTGGGATGAGCTAAATACGAAGTAGTTTCGTGATGCGAAGCAGTTTCGGGATAATAGAATTTCTTTTGTAGCAATTATTTTGAAGATTAAATTTTGAAATTTCTTAGAGCCAATTAACAGAATAAAGTTTATATATCGTTAATATATTACTAATGTTAGAATATGAAAAAAGTAAAAAAAAAGAGTAAGGTTGTGAAAGCTAAGGCTTTAAAGAAACAAGTTAAGGTTCTGAAGAAACAAGTAAAAAAATCAGTAAAATCAAAAATAGTTCCGAGAAGAACTCAAAGAATAAAATCAGGAATCCCTGGTTTGGATCCTTTAACCCAAGGCGGATTAAAGGAAGGAAGCATCACATTAGTCATCGGTACTGCCGGATCAGGAAAGACTATCTTTGCCATGCAATTCTTGATGGAAGGGCTAAAGAATGGAGAATCTTGTCTATATCTTACTTTTGAAGAGAAGAAAGAAAAGCTTTACAGTGATGTCAGTGCTTTTGGCTGGGATTTTAAGAAGTATGAAGAAGCAAAGAAATTTTTCGCTGTAGAATATAATCCTGAGCAGGTAAAATCATTGATCGAAGAAGGTGGAGGCACAGTAGACCAGCTGATTTCTAAAAATAAAATTACCCGGTTAGTGATTGATTCAATCACTTCATTTTCGTTGTTATATCAGGATGAATTATCTCGGAAAGAAGCGGGTTTAGCTTTGTTTGAGCTGATGAATAAATGGGGCTGTACGGTTCTGTTAACCGGGCAGGCTGTCTTTAAACAGCAGGAATTTGAGGAAACTTCCTTGGAATTTGAAGCAGACAATATCATCTTATTATATCATTCTAAAAAGGCCGGGAAAAGGATTAGGGCTTTAGAGATCCTTAAGATGCGGGGAACAAAACATGTTAACAAGACCATGGCTTTTGATATTACAAAAACTGGGCTGGTCGTTAAACCAGGAACAATAGTGAAGAATGGTTTTTAAAGCTGGTCTTTTTAAGATTGATTTTTTTTAAATAGTTTGTTTTTCTAGTTTTTTCTCCCTAAATTTTTATATATCAGCATTTTCTTTTAGCTAATCGTGAGATACTTATCTGGAGAAGAAGAAAAAAAGGCTTTGGAATATTTAAAAAAAACAGCAGAGATTGCTGTCAGGGCTGCTTGTAGAAGATCAAGATGCGGTTCAATTATAGTTAAAGATTCTCAGATTATCGGAAGCGGTTTTAATAGTCCGCCTGGAAACAAGGAGGAACAGAGAAGGTGTTCTTATTCAAAAGACTCTTTACATAAAAAAATTACTGATAAGACTTGCTGTATCCATGCCGAACAAAGGGCCATCATGGACGCTTTGCGTAGATATCCTGACCGCATTTTTGGCTCAAGATTATATTTTATCCGTCTTGATGAAAATGAAAAACCATCCCGAGCCGGACAGCCTTATTGTACAATCTGCAGCAAGATGGCTTTAGATGTTGGCATAGCAGAGTTTATTTTATGGACTGAAAAAGGAATAGCTGTTTATGACACTGAAGAATATAATCTGATCTCTTTCCAATTCAACCAGTAAAATCTAAAAAAGTAGTTAAATGGAGCAAGTTAAAAAATTAATATAAAAAAAATTAATAAAAAGTTTATTCTACTTTTGTTGTCAATGAACCAGTTAAGGTGTGGTTTAGACCAGAACCGGCAGTATATGTTACAACAACATCTTGTTTAAACCTGTCGCCAGCATTACCATTACTACATCCAGTTAAAGTAATACCGTCTGTTCCACCTAAAATTGTTCCGTCAGTCCAGCCGTCATCACCATTTGCAGCTACATCTGATGTACAATCACTAATAGAAACATCTACATTGGTAAGATCATCTCCCAATCCATTTCTTAAAAGCAGCTGTGCAGTTTCTGTAGAAACTTTATGGTCATCACAACCTACACCTGGTGCAATAGTACAACTTGATGGTAAAAATCTGCTAGGGTTCAAAACACCAAAATATGCTAACGCTCCAATTGCCACTAAAACAACTAGAATTGCCCAACCATAAGTCATCAAGAATTCCATCGCTGCTTGTCCTTTTTTCGTATTCTTCACATTTATCACCTCACTTTTAATAATCAATTACCAGAAAGTAAGAAGTTGACCTATTTAAAGCTTTACTTTTTTTAAAGGGCGTTATTGTTCTTTTTTATGAAAAGTAATTTGCACTGTCATCAGTTTTAATTCCATCTTGGGTCTTATACC
>JAHJDB010000016.1 GCA_018812765.1 Nanobdellota archaeon | reverse complement strand
TCTTATCCTTACCCATATCTTCTACTTAGGTCTAATCAATAAGTAAACTTTTCTACCTAAAAATTCTTTGGGACAATCTACTTTCGCACCAGTACCATACTTGGTAACAGTCTTATCGATTATTCTTTCAAATCTTTCTTCAAACTTTATTTTTCCATTTCCAATTTTTATTTTTGTTGCCATACATATATAGAAATATTAATATATATTTAAGTTTTTCTATTTTTAGGTGATATCCATGAATAAAAACATTGAAAACTGGGCTAAAGACCAATTTGAAGGATTGAATTTAGGAGATAAAAGATTAAATAAAAGGGCGCAATTAATAGCCTGTAACATGATGAAGAAACCTTCAGCATCGATTAATATGCAAAGTGAAAATTGGAGTGAATCTAAAGGAGCTTATCGTTTCTTTGACTCGGAAAAAGTTAGTTTTCAGGAGCTAATCAAACCCCATATCAAATCGGTTAAATCTAAAGCTAATTCTTTAGAATTAGTTTTAGCAATACAAGATACTTGTTACATTAGTTATGGGCATCACCCTTCTGTAACTGATTTGGGTCACATAGGTGCAGAAGAGACAAGCGGTGTTATTTTACATAACACTCTTGCAGTAAACCCTTCCTCAAAACACCCTTCAGTTATTGGTGTTTTGGATCAATGGATCCATAACAGAAAACATTCTAAAGATGAAGAATGGAAAGAGACAGAACTCTGGAAAGAGGCTAGCTCAAGGATAAATCTTGATATCACAAAAACAAAAGTTGTAGACGTGATGGATAGGGAAGGAAGTGTGTTTGATATTATGAAACACAGTTTATTTCTTGGACATGAATTTTTGATCAGAGCTAAAGGTAATAAATATGTAAGAAATCCATTTAGACACCAAATAATTGAAGCGGGCTCAAAAGTAATTGCGGTAGGTAACATAGAAATAGATGTACAAAAGAAAGAAGGACAAAAGAAAAGAAAAGCCAAATTAGAAGTTAAGTATCTACCGATAGAAGTTCCTGGACCTCCTGGAAGAAAGGATGAATACATTGATTGTAATTTAGTTCAAGTTGTAGAGGTTAATCCTCCTGAAAACCAGGAACCATTGAGTTGGTATTTATTAACTTCAGTAGAAGTTAATTCTTTAGAAGATGCATTAAAAGTAATTGAATGGTACAGATACAGGTGGATTATCGAAGAATACCATAAATGCATAAAGACAGGCTGCAAAGTAGAATCAAAACAATTGAAATCTTCATTTAGGATAGAAAATTATCTAGGGATTGCTGGAATAATTGCCGTAAAACTTCTTCAGATTAGGGATTTAATGAGAATAAACCCTAATGAATTAGCAAGCAGGATAGTTGATCCATTGAGTTTGAAAATAATTAAAAATTATCATAAAATTGACAAGGAACTTACAATAAAAGAATTTCATATTCTTGTCGCAAAAATGGGTGGGTTTCTCAACAGAAAATCTGATGGCAATCCCGGTTGGCAAACACTTTGGAAAGGTCAACTACAATTGTTTTGGATGGTTGAAGGTGCTAAAGCATTATTGGGGGATGAGATTTATGGGTAAGGATAAGATCTAACACCACAAAAAATATAAATGCCAATATATTCACAAAAAAAATGAGAAAGAGTTTATATTCTTTTTTTACTGCACCTATACTTGCGATTTCTATAGCTAACCAAGGGTGTGTTTTAGATCGAGATGGTCTTGATGAAGAATTAACCCAAGGTCCTATAGACAAGAGGGTAACTCTGGCTGAATGCTTAGTTGATAAGGAGGCCAGGTTATATAGTGCCTGGTGGTGTGCACCTTGTTCATTACAAAAAGAGCTATTTGGAGAAGAAGCAGTCCATGTTTTAAAAGAAGGCGGTGTTTACAATGATTGTTATCCTTTAGGCAAGAAGGAACCAATCAATCAAATCTGTATAGATAAAAATATTAAGCTTCTTCCAACCTGGGACTTTAAAAAATGGGATCCCGTCACAAAAAAAGAAGAAATCTTCAGAGTTACTGGTGTTTATTACTTAGACTATATTGCTCAGTTGTCTGGATGTAATTATAATCCTAATCCGGAGGATCAAGACAACATCAATCTGGATGATTAATTTTCCCAGAAACGAGATCTCAGAAATAATGTAAAATCGATGAAAAAAACAATTATGGTTTTGTTGGCTGGATCTCTTGCTTTTTCTGCTTTAAGAAATGATGAACCTGGTTGTGGTTACTATTCTGAATTAAGACCGACCCTATCAAGTTGCTATTCTGAAACTGAACTTATGACAACTCAATTTAATGAAGAAATAGACCCTGTAGAGCTGGCTAAGTGTCTTGTTGAAAAAGATGTTAAGGTTTATGGAAGTTATTATTGCGGCTATTGTCTAAAACAGAAAAAAGAATTTCTTCAAGGCTGGGAAGTGATTAAAGAGAATTACATTGAATGTTCTAAAAGATACGGCAACCCACAAATTTGTATAGATGCGGGAGTTAAAGCTGTTCCTTCTTGGGACTTTAATAACGGTAAAGAACTGGATAGCGGATTTAAATCCCTTCAGGAATTAAAAGAACTTTCTGGATGTTAAGGATTATTTTTTTACATTAAGATTCCAGTTAATTTACTAAAAATATTTTCTTGCCCTGCCTGATGGTAAGGTAAGGTTTCTTTAACCTTTTTTTCAAGGCAATATCTTGAGTCAAAATCAAAGCTCCTTTTTTTGAATGATCTACTAAAATGTCGTCAACATAACCTTTTTCTTCTAAAACTTTCACTTTTTTAGCTTCGAGGATTTTTAAGGCTAATTTTGCGGCTCTTTTGAATTTGCCCCTTTGTGTTTCAAAAATCTTGTTTAATTCGTCTAAAGTTCCCCGTAAGACATTAAGCTGATAAGGGAAGTCGCTAATCTTATCTAACTCTTCAAAGACATCTATTTTAAAAAGATCGATGGCTATCAAGGCATTAGTATCAATTATTATTATTTTCATGAGGAATTACCTTTTTCCGGATTACTTCATTTAAAGAAGCCACCCAAAAAATTCTGGTCAAAACTAAAATCACCGTAAACAAAAATCCCAGTATCAATAGCAAAAATAAAGAAGCTTCAAAAATTACTGAAAGATAAATCAAATAGATACTTAAGGAAAACAAAGATAAATTGATTATTAAAACTAACAGGCTTCGGTGGACTTTTTTTATTGAACTTTTAAATAGGTTAGATAAGAATGATTTCCAAGAGCCGTAATTGATCAGCGCAAAAGCAGCAATTGAGAAATAATAAAATATCACAGATAGTGCTGCCACTACTTTAAGCGAAGTTAAATATCCGGTTAAAGAAATCTCCCATCGAAGTAAAAAGACTAAAAAATAATAAGCAACCATGAAAAAGGGCAAGACAAATACAGCTATGGCGGCCAAAAATTTTAACCACATCTTTAATGAAAGTCTGATTCTCTGTTTCCAAGATGTTTTTCTTTCTTCCAACAGCCAATGTGTTGAAATCCATAAAGCACCGTTAAAGAAAACAAAAAGGAGAAGCGCCAAAAAGACAAAATTCCGGATGTTTTTTATCATAGCTTGATAGCTATCGAAGATGCTGGTCAGGTCATCTGAAAACGGTTTTCCCTGCTCGATACTGTCAGCATCATAATTTGCGCTTTGTAAAGGATCGATTATGCCTTTGGCATTGCTAACTATCTTTACTTGATAAAATATTGCTAAAAACAAAAAAAGAACTAAGAAAACAACCTGTACTAATACTATAGCTCCAAATAAAACTTTATGCTTCTGGATGGAACTGATAGTGCTGCTTAGCCCTTTTTTTAAATAATCCATAATTATAAACAAACAATCTTGATTTAAAGACTTTTCTGTTAATGTTTCCAAGTAGGAATAAAAATTAAAAATCCCTATCGCAGCAAGTTGCGGGGTATTTTTAATCAATCTTGGGTCAATAAAACAAAGCCGTTGCAAGCAACGGGGTATAAGACCCAAGATGGAATTAAAAAAACAAATGACTTTTTAGAAGATTATTTACTTAAAATGTTAAATTTATTCCCCGCATTCACAGCAGCCCTCACAACCACCACATTCGCGACAAACTTTCTTAACTTCATCCCCGCAGTAATCACACTCAACCATTGGATCACCTCCGACAATTTAAGAGTTTAATCTTGTGGGGAGAAGTATAAAAATCTTCCGTTTTTAGAGAAACTGTATAAGAGGCAGTAGCCACGATTATAATTTATAAAACCCGATTGAGGGAGATTCGTCTTTCGGCACCCTAATACAACAAACCATTTCATGATCATAATCATAAAAGCATTGCATCTTTTCATCGTGTAAATAACTTAACAACTCTTCATAATTTACTGGAACTAAAATTTCAGTATAACTGCCTTTACCAAAACCGCTCCTGTTTTTTACATTTGTCTTTACTCTTATCGATCCACCAAGCTTATCGATGGTGTCTTTTAAAGTATGCGAATCCATAAACTACCTCTCTGACTTTGTTTTTTCCGGAAAATAAAATTTGCCTAATCCCTCTTCTTCAAGCAGATTTTTTAGAACAGATGAAGAAGAAACATAAGCAATATCTCCATTACCATTTACTATCGGGCCGGCAAGATAAGGAATCCCTTTTTTGTAAACAAACACTCCTGCCCCTAAATTCCAATTACCAGAATATACGCTAATAACAGATCTCACCGGAATTAATCCAATCAGATTTTCTAGGCCTTCTACATTTCCATAGAAAGAATTACCTGACTTCTCTGAATCATATCCAAAACCGGATACGAAATCACCTGCGCCGAGTTCATCAGAAATTTTTCCGGTGTAAGAATCAAAACAACCTCTCCTTTCAGGACATCCTAAAACATGCAGTAACGCTGGTCCGCCTAATCTTGCTGGTATCTTTGGACTGATAGGAAAACCGCCAACCTCCATCTCTAACTTTGAGATTTTTTTCCTCTTTAATGCAGTAGTCAAAGGATTAATTATTCCTCTAAGCGTAAGTACATACTCTTCTTTAGTCTCTGGATTAATTAGAGCTGTTCCTGCAACCTTCCAAGAAGCATTCATCTTAACTATTTTTCCTTCAACATCATCTTCAAAAACTATGTTTGAACTAATCAATACTGATGATCTATTATTCTTTCTGATCACACCAAAAGGAATATCTTTATCGTTTTTATCGTATTCGGAAAGAGTTTGATCATCAATTTTGCTAATAATTTGATTCATCTTTCGTAGAACTGTTATAGGGCAGCCGGTATTAATAGGAGTATTTTCTTTACACCCCGTTCCTGCTAAAGCAAAAGTTAAAGATGCTGTAATTATTCCTTTTTTATAATCCATTTTACTGCCCCCCAATTATTGGATTTATTTTATTAGGTTTATTTTATTAGGTTTATTTTTATTACATTGATCCAAAAACAATCTGTTTACCTGTTCTATTAAATTAATATATCAAAGATTAATCTGCCAGATAAATATTAATCCCTGAAATTTTTTATTTGCTTCCTAACAGTTCGTCTTCCAGATTCGTTCCGACAAAAAACTTTCGGATATTCTTTATCGGAGCCATCCCTTCTAAGCCGTCACTTCTATATTTGACTTGCACGACACCAGCAAGATACATCTCCTTACCTTCAAAAGTGTATACTCCTCCACCAGAACTGCCGAAGTAGATGTGTCCGTTAAAAACAGTAAAAGTTTCAATTTTAAAAAGTTCGTCAATCAGATTACCATCTCTTCCCGCAACAAAGCCTGTAAAAAGTACTGGGAAATCCACCCCAGGATAAGTCACGCCAGCAACCAAGTCTCCCAGCTCAGTTCCTTTAGCAAGCTTTCCATCAAAATAGTTCAGTATTCCAGTAGGCAACTTAAGCAAAGCTAAATCATGAAGCTCGTTCCTTTTGATGATCTCTGCTTCATAATCCTTAACACGGACTTTTTTTTCTAAAATCTCTACTTCTATTCCAGAAGCAGAATCAGAAGCAGAAGAGCATTTACCTGTATCGATTTTGTAGTCCTCTCCAGAATCCTGATCTCTTAAAATCATAGTTCTACAATAACCGTCAAAATCATTTTTTTTATCTTTCTTCTCTTCAAGTTTTTTAGCTTTCATCAACATGAAATTTCCTTCTGGAGGCATGCAATGCTCAGCAGTCAAAAAATGATTTCTGTTCGATTGATGATCATAGAGAACCGTGCCTGAACAGGAACCTTTTAATTTCATCTTTTTTTTCCCGTCTGTTACCACTAATTCTTCTATCATCTGAGCTGAATTTTTTCCCATCTGTTCGATATTTTCTCTCGGCAGGACCTTATTATAAGTCGTTTTATCGTTACTGTTAGGATCGATCGGTTTAATTTGTTGTGCAGTCACTCCGCAGCCAAGAAAAGCAGTAGATAAAGCTCCAACTAAACCCAGCGTAGAAATTATCCTTTTATTGTTTTTTTCGTAATTATTCATTTTTTCTTCACCCCCATCTCATCAGCAATTGCGGTGTTATACAAAAAACCTTCTAAAACCGGTGTAGGAGTTATGCCTTTCAATCCTTCTTTATTTCTGTATCCTATATGGACTAATCCGCTTAGCTTAGGCTGGCCATTTTCAAAGACGCATATCTCTCCTCCTGAATTTCCCGGAGTTAAATGCACGTCAAGAACAACAAAATTTGGAATACCAAAAATATCATAGATATCTCTTATCCGGGTGTATTCATTATTTGCTTCTTCATTTCTTTTGATATATTTCTCTATCCCTTCAGCAAGGTCTTCCCCGGCAACATGGCCGGCATAAAAAGCCTTTCCTTCTCCTCGCGGGTATCCCGCACCAGCAATCAAGTCTCCAACTTTTGTCTTTTCAGCCAGCTTGATTTTACATTCTCGATTTAAAAAATTACCATTAAGCTTGATCATTCCTAAATCAAAGGTCTTGTTCAATTTAACTATTTCTGCGGGATGATTTTCAACTGTTATTTTGGTTTCCAAAACTTTCATTCCCAACAGTTCCTTCTGTGTCGGAAGAACATGATATGCTGTCAGGATATAGGTCTTTCCTGATTCCGGATCATATTTCTGAAATCCAGAGCCGTAAGAGTTTAAAAAATCCTTAGTAACAGTTTCACCGATTTTCTTTTCCAAAGCATATTCTACTTCAATCTTTACAGCACAATCAAGAAGCATGTCTCTTGCTTCTGGAGAAATGCCGTAAACACCATCATTTTCTTTAGTCTCATTTTTGTTATCTTTTTCTGCTGCAAGAATCTTGCTTAGAGTTTCTGGTTCAGCTACTTTAATATCTTGCTTTGGAGCCTTAACAAGATCAGCTTCAAAATTTCCTGCACAAGCACCGCTGCCTAAAGCAGAAGCCATCAATAAAGAACTTAATCCTTTTTTATAACCCATTTTTAGTTACCCCTTTTTTTTATATTACTAATAAAAATAAATTAATCTGTTTCTGTTATGTTTTAATCGAAAAAGCAAGAATCCTTAGCTTAATTTCCTTTAAGCACACGAGAAAATAACCCTTGCTTTTCCCCCTAATTAATTAGTTTTATAAACTAATTATTACCGTATTTTAATATTACATAAAATTTATATATAAATACATTACCCTAATGCCGTATATTGTGTATAACAGTATATTTAGCGCATATACTTGGCTGTTTTAGATATATGTTAATTGTTTCAGACATATGTATTGGAGAAGGGGGCAAAAATATGGAATTTAGGAGATTAATCTCGTTTGGAAAAAGTAGTTATGTTGTTTCTTTGCCAAAACTTTGGATCACAAAAAATGGCCTTAAGAAAGGAGATTTGATTTCCTTGGAAGAAAATGGTCCCAACCTTTTAGTCAGTAAAAAAGAAAACACAGACCAAAAAATAGAAAAGGAAAAAACAATCTACATAGACGGAAAAGATGAAAGTTCTATCAACCGGGAAGTTTGTTCTGCTTATATCCAAAATTACAGAAAAATTACCCTAAAGGGCAAAGAAATAAAAAATAATGTTAAAGTTTTACAAAGAGTTGTTCAGTCCTTGATTGCTCTTGAGATCATGGAACAAACTTCTGACTCAATTGTTGCTAAAGATTTCTTAAACATGGATACTGTTTCTACAGATGAATTAATCAGAAAGATGGATATTGTTACAAGGACGATGATGAAAGAAGCTTGTAAAATATTTAGTGAAGATACTTATGAAAGCCTAAATGAAAGAGATCAAGATGTTAATCGGCTGTATTTTCTTCTTTACAGAGCAGTACTTTACAGCCTTGAAAACCCAATCAAGACTTTAAGAAATTTTAACCATTCTGGAATTGACCTCTTAAAGATAAAACATCTTGGTTTTTATATTGAAGCCATAGCTGATGAAGCCAGAAGATTTGCCCGTCATGCCCGTACTTTGGACATTCCCGCTGAAAAACAGAAATGGATTGAAAATGAAGTTGTAAAAATGTATGATCTTTATGTAAATACGATGAAAGCAACTTACAACAAGGATATTGAGCTTGCTTTAAAACTTTCTGATGTTAAAAAAGAACTTGACAAAGACATAGAACTCCTTGAAAAAGAGGTACAAAAGATTCCTAACCTTAACAGGGTCATCACCAGACTACAAAGGCTGGCCAGTTTGATACACAATTTAGGAAGAGTCGTTTATACCATGACTTATGCTGAGGAGCCATAACCAATCTAAAGACTTGGCTCTTTCTGCTTTTCTTTGCATAAAGTTAAGCTTTTATCATTCTGGTTTATAGGCCTCTTCTTTTTTCAAACTTTTTACTTTTGAAATTTTTTCCAGCCAGTTTTTTGTTCCCAGATAAACTTCGGTACCTTCATGTCAAACCAGTATTCTTCAATTTTTATCAACTGCCCATTTTCTCGTTCATATTTTTGGGCGTAATTATGTTTTCCATCATTATTCCAGTCCAGATAGATAGCTATTATCTCTCCTTCAGTGTTTCTGCTAAAATCCCACAACATGGTATTCAAGCCGTTATTTTGAATGCTTTGAACACAGATAGGTTCATTTTTAAGATTATAGCTTCTCTTCAGGACAAGATTATCTTTACCGTCTCCATTTAAGTCTAACCTAGTTTCAATATTATTGTTTCTCTCATCATAAAGAAAATGAATCTTCTCGCTGCTCCCTTCAACATTATTCTGATAAAGCATCTCCGTCAGATTATTTTGAGAATCATAGCTTTTTTTCCACACTTCTTCAAAATCTCCCTTAGCATCAGAATTAATCCGGGTCATGATTATTCTCCCTTTTTCATCAGAGATCTGTTCTACGATGCGATCATATTTTCTGTCATTATCCCAATCGTCTTTGATAGTCGTTTTTCTTTTATTATAGAACCAATATCTTACCCAATCATCTTTTTTATCATTATCAAGATCGTATCTCTCTTGGATAACCCTTCCAGATTTATCGTACACCAGCTTTGGTTTAAACTCAATCTTACCTTCGTTTGGAATAATATGCCCCTGGCCGTTGATCCCAAATACTTCCAGAAAAAAATTTCCGACAACACAAGCATTTGACGTCAAGGCTAATCCCATTATTCCAGCCAATTTCAGATTTTTTAAGTGGTGCATTTTTAGTATCTCCTGCTTTTACCGCATTGTTATGATTTTTATCCAGATCTTTTTTAATACAATCTAATGATAGAAATGTTTTCTTCTTTAATTTCGCTCCCCTTTTTCACTTATCACGAAGTTTTATTTAAATTTTCTGCTTTTGAAGACTTTAGTAGAAAAAAGCATAGTCTAGTAAAAGTTGCCAAGCCCAAAAAGTTTATAGAAAAAATGCACCCTCCACCTGAAATTTCGGAATATAAAAAAAAAGAAAAAATGAAGAATAAAACGGCCAAGGAGGTGGTGGTTACCGGCCTCTATTCTCCATGAATCACTATCAACGATTGAGTTTTCTCTATCCCTTCAACTAATTGCAATTTTTTCAAGAGGATGCTGTCAAATTCTTCAACATCCTTTACTCTGACAATAGCAACAATATCTGTTCCCCCGGAAACGATATCCGCTCTTTCCACAAAAGCAAATTTTCTGAGATCTTTAGCCACGTCATATTGGGTCTTCTTCTTTTGTTTCAACAGCTGAAGGTCTACAGAAACCAAGATGTAAGCTGAGAAACCTTTGCCGACTTTATTATTATCAAGTTCTAAAGTAAACTTTTTGATTACTCCGTCTTTCTTGAGTTTCCTGATGCGGTTATGGATGGTGGTTGCAGGAAGCAAAGTCTTTTTGGCAATCTGCCGGGTGGTGTAATCGGCGTGTTCCTGCAACACTTCCAAAATTTGTTTATCTTTGTCGTCTAAATCTACTTCCATTATGGAACAAATGTTCCATCTACTTATATATTTTTCGTATTTTTAGCCATTTTTACCATGTTTATTGGAATTAATTTATAAATAAGGTCTTACACCAAAATAGAACAAAAGACAAAAAGAATGAAAAACATCGATTTGGATTGAGAAAAAATCTAAATGCAAGGAAGGAAGGATAAAATGCAACAAACAACAGATGTAACACAAAGAGAAATTTTGCCTGAAGGATATGCTCCTAAACTGGATTTCTTTCAGACAGAAAAAGGGATTAAGCTGATCAAAGACACTTTTGAAAGGATACTGGCAGAAAAATTATCTTTAACCAGAGTCTCTGCCCCTAGGTTCTTAATAGTTGGTACGGGATTGCAAGACGATCTTGCCGGAACGCAAGTTCCAGTAAGTTTTACAGCTAAATTCACCCCCAAACCGATTGAAGTAGTTCATAGCCTAGCTAAATGGAAAAGATTTGCTTTAGGAAAATATAAATTTAAAGTCGGAACTGGACTTTATACAGACATGGACGCTGTAAGAAAAGATGAAGATGTCAGCCCCATCCATAGCATTTACGTTGACCAATGGGACTGGGAGAAAATCATCACAAAAGAAGATAGAAAGATTGAATTTCTTAAAGAAACTGTAAAAAAAATCTATCAAGCAATTTTAGAGACGGAAGAGTTGGTAGAAAAAGAGATTCCCAAATTAAAATCTAGATTACCAAAAAAAATCAAGTTCATCCATACAGAAGAACTAGAAGAAAGATTTCCAGAATTAACGCCCAAAGAAAGAGAAGATAGAATAGCAAAAGAACAGCAAGCAGTATTTATTATCGGCATAGGTCATCCCTTAAAATCAGGAAAACCGCACGATTTAAGAGCAGCTGATTATGATGATTGGCATTTATGCGGAGATATTATCATCTGGGATCCTATAAGGAAAAAATCTTTAGAATTATCTTCGATGGGAATCAGAGTAGACAAAGAATCTTTACTAAAACAATTAGAACATACCGGATTGATGGAAAGGAAAAAGTTAGAATTCCATAAAAGCATACTTGAAGATAAAATTCCGCTTACAATAGGTGGTGGGATTGGACAGTCAAGATTGTGTATGGCTCTGTTACAAAAGGCCCATGTCGGAGAAGTCCAGTCCAGCATCTGGCCAAAAGAAGTCGAAGAAGAATTTTCCCGAAAAGAAATTGCTTTATTGTAGATATTTATTTTATTTATTTATTTTTTAAGTTTTTTCTGATTTTTTTTCTATAAATATAAACCCTTTCTTTTTATCAACCGTTTCTGTATCTCTTTAGACTTATTCATCAACAACCTAAATAATTCCTTTACAAACTTTTGATCTTCAAAACCTAACTTTTGAAATTTACTGATTCTATCCCTGATAATTTCTGCTTCTCTGCCTTTATCCAAAACCTTCAATCTGTTTTTTCTTTTGTGTTCACTGATTTCAGAGCATAATTTTAGCCTTTTGGCAATCAGCTTTAACACTTTGCCGTCAATCCGGTCAATCTCTGTTCTTAATCCGTCCAGATTCATCGTTCTACCTTCCCAGCATTTCCCTTTTTGAGTCTAAAAAATCAATTCAAAAATTTAAAATATTCCCTTTGAAATTTGTTTATTTCATCAGGAGTCAGCCTTTTCTCGACATAAGTTTTAAGACGTTCTTTAACTAAGTCCAAAAAAGAGTTATCTTGAGTGTTTGTCTTTAAGTATTGTTCAACTTCATCCTGGACTTTTTGAGAAAATCTGAATTCTTCTTCAAGGGTATAAAAAAAAGGAGTGACTTTAGCGCCAAAATAAATTTTGTTCTCTGTATCAATCTTTGTTTTGACTCCGTCTACAAGTAAAGGAATGGTCTGATACGGACCAAAAATAGAAAAGTTGTCTGGATTTAAAAGTGTTTTAGAGAAAGCATGAAGATTATCGACAGAATAAAGATTGATTGAAGCGATCAATTCTTCGCCTAAACCACAACCAGGATATATCCTTAAAAGTTCTTCCAGGGTTAATTGTTCGCCATCCTTATTTCCGTGTCTTAACATATAATCCCGACTGTTTCTGTATACTATTTCCCGGGCATCTTTTTCAGTCATTATCGATTTAGCCGCATAAGCATTTTTATAGAAATTTTGTTCAATTATCCCTTTTGCCTCTTCGAGAGTATTAAAAACAATTATTTTTATCATTTGGCTGTACTTTAATGTTAATTTAATAGTTTATTAAATTTTTGTTATCTAAATGAAAATATAGCTTAAATTGATGATTAACCTTTAATCGATTAAAGAGAAAACTTATTAAACTACTTCTTAATTTCTGACCTTAACCGGGGCCGTAGTGTAGCTTGGATACCACTCAAGGCTGGGGGTCTTGCAACCGGGGTTCAAATCCTCGCGGCCCCATTTTTTAGGTTCTATTTTTTCTATTTTTTACATGTTCTATTTCTTACAGATAGATTAGATATAATCCTTGATTCGGTTATGTATTTCTTCGTGCACTAACCAAGCTATCAAGATGAGAGCATCAAGACCAGGAGCATAATCTCTTAAATTCCACTGCGGACAAAAAGCCGTTTTAATTCCTAAAGGCCACAAGAAAGTTTCATAACCGCCAAAAAGGCAATCTAAAGGTAAGTGAAGCGCCCATCCGGCTGAAATCACAAAGAATATCTGGGCCCATTTCTTATTTTTACGAAGGTTGTTACTATGATAATAATAAATGATTCCTACTGTCAAAAAAATCAAGGGGAAAATAATGCTGTGAGTAAACTGTCCGTGAAAATTTGATTGATTTCTAGTCAAAAAGTTATAAGTCCAGGAAAGAGGAACATCAATATCCGGCAATAATCCAGCAATTCCTCCGATAACCAACAGAAATCTGGGAAATTTTTTCTTTCCGAAAACATAATGTCTGAATAGATCCAGAACTACAATCGCCACTATCACATGAGTTACAGCATAAGCCATAACTAAAGAATTATTTTAATGAATATAAAGTTATGGGGGACCTTAAGGGTATTTAAAAATGTGGACCTGCCGAGAGTCGAACTCGGGTCTGACCCCAGCCAAGGGTCTATTCTACCACTATACTACAGGCCCATCAGAATAAAGAGAAAATCTGGTCACTTTAAAAAGATTCTGCTAAAGATTAGGTTAAAAAATCCCACGGAGGATTATCTTAATAATTATTAGGGGCCACACTATTCTTTCACTATTACCTTGATGAAATTTTCTGTGAAAGGGATCACTTCCCCTTTACGATAATGTTCTTTCATCTTCCCATGAGGAGTATATTCAGTAATAAAATTAAAAACTCTGCTTAAGTTAGGATGAATCCTGACACAACCGTGGGAATATCCTCCATTTTCTACACTCGAAGGGTTTGAAGTAAGATGAAGTCTAAAACCGTCGTCAATCCCTAAAGAACGGGCATAGATGTTTTCTGGTTTTTTATTATCGTAATATAAGTCAGAAGCAAACATCCCAAAAGCGTTATAGGGGCCAGGCAAAGTGCTTATATCCCCATAATTAACTCTAGCCCATTGAGGAGGAGGAATCCAATGAGGCATAATTATTACACTTTTCATATAAAAAGTTCTTGCCGGAGTATTAAACTCCTGGTGAGTATTAGGTCTTTTTCCTCCCCCCACAACTGCTCTAGTTCTTAACAACTCAACCTTCTCTTTCTCCTCAACTGCATAAAGAATAAAAGTTGTTTTCTTTCGGTCTTTCTTTGATTTTATTACTTCTATCTCTAGGTTCAGGGAATCATGCTTGTAACGCTCTGGGATTTCTAGGTGCACGAGAACTTTGTCCTTTGGCTGTTCAAAAAACTTTTTTGTTCCTTCTAAGCTATCTATCCCTAACTGTTTAGCAGTAGATTCCACTAACTTCGTTAATTCTTTCTGCTCTAAGACATAAGGATGTCTCTCTTTTCCATCGAGAAGACAGTTAGCATGAAAAATTCTTTCTTCTAATACTCTCAGGATTCCTTCGTAATCTTTTCTATGATCTTCTTCTGATTTGTTATCAGAGTTCAAGCTCCGAACATAGTGTTCAAAAGAAGAAAAGATTCCAAAACGCTCCCTCTGTAAAGGATTGGCTAAAGTTCCGGTAATGGTAAAATATTTTTTTTTGTTTACTGATTTTTCTAAAAGTTCAGGAATGAAATTATCAGACATATCTACTATGCAAGAAGAGGCTTTTTTTTCTTCGACGACGTCAACAAGATTTTTTTCAAGGTCATGTTCGGAATTCTCCACAAAGCCGGTTTTGGGTTTATTTGTATTATTATTAGTATAATTTAAAGGGCCGTCATGGTTCTGACAATTAGAAAAAAGGCTGATGACAATTGCTGATAATAATTTTTTTTTCATTCTTTAATCCTTTCTACTTAAATTTAGGATTCCTTTTATAAATTTAGTCTAACTTTTGACCAAAAACTACTCTTCAAAGTACCCAAAACATTAATAAAACCAAAAGACTTTTCTGAACTTATGGAAGAAGTGATTAAGAAAGAATTGTTTTACGATCTAGATCATTCTATTGAAATTCTTGAGAGCAGAGAAAAAAAAGATGTAGAAGAATTGAAAATTTTAAGTGATCACGGTATTGAAAATGTGGCTGCTTACAAGAACCTTGATTTGATCTCCTTATCAGTCCTGATATATTCTCTTTACAAAATCATCACTCGGATACCTGATGAAGATTATAATGATATCCTCCAGGAACTTAAGAACGCTAAAAAAAATTTAGAGCAAGGAAATCTAGGGAGATATAACAGCAACATTAAAACCCTATTTTCTATCGTCAAAAGAAGCAACATTAAGATTAAGGAGCATTTACAGGATGTCTTAGATGCAGCTAAGATTAAGAAAAGCGCAATCTTATTGCAAAAAGGCCTATCTATCGGACAAGCTGCCGGGTTGATGGGATTGACTAACTGGGACTTACAACAATATGCCGGGAAGACCACAACTCATGAGCTTAGTTATGAAGGTGTTTCTGCAAAAAAAAGGACTAATATAGCATTTAAGTTCTTTGGAGTGTCATAGATGGCCAAAAAAATACTCTTCTTTGATGCCGGTCCCTTAATCACTTTAGTCATGTCCAGGCTGATCTGGATCTTACCAAAACTTAAAGAAAAATATGGTGGCCGATTCTGCATCACTCCAGCGGTAAAAATGGAACTCATAACCAGGCCGATAACAATTAAAAGATTTGAGTTTGAAGCGTTACAGGTGATGAAACTGATTAAAGAAGGAGTCTTAGAGGTATATGATAAGATTCCACAAAAAAAAGTTGATGAGTTGACCAAGCTAGCCAATAACACTTTTAAGTTAAAAAATAAAAATATAGATGTCATTCAATCTGGAGAGCTCGAATCGGTTGTCTCTGTACTGCAGGAAGATGCTGATGGGATTGTCATGGACGAAAGGACTTTAAGATTATTCATCGAAAATAACAAAGAGATGAAAAAACTTCTGGAAACAAGATTTCGCGGCCCCATTAGTGTTGATAAGGTAAAACTTAACAGCTTCAGTGAAAAATTAAAAGGCATAAAAATCATCCGTTCTGTGGAATTAATCAGCGTGGCTTACAAACTAGGCCAGTTAGATGATTATGTCCCTTCCTTGAAAAAAGGTAGGGAAACTCTTGTTGATTCAGTATTATGGACCGCTAAATTTAATGGGTGCGCTATTACCGAAGACGAGATCAACGAAATCAAAAAATACCTTCTTGAAAAATAGAGCGCTAAATAAGAAAAAACTTTTTAAACCAGCTGTAATTTAGTATAAACAATGGTCAAAAGATGTATTGTCTGTAACGAAGCTGAAGCCAAATACATGATTAAAGACACTTCTGATTATTACTGTAAGGAATGCGCTTTAGAGAATTTTAGTGATCTCCAACTGCTGATAACAGTTGAGGAAGTAGCGCAACAGCTGAAGGAATTCCTCAAAAAAAAGACAGAACGATTAGAAAAAGAAGAACAAGAATCAAAGGAAAAATCTTCGGAAAAAGACTTAAATGAACAAGATAATCAAGATCGGGAAAATTAATACTTCTAAGACAGAATTAGTTGACATTGCTAAAGCCTGGTTAGCCATATCGCTAGCTTTTGCTTTTATATATTCAGGAGTAAGACTCTTTAATGCTTTAGAGCTTTTCACTATTAATTTCTTAACTATACTGATTGTTTCTTTATTTACGGCCGGACTAGGTTTTTTATTACACGAATTAGCTCACAAGTTTGCGGCCCAGCATTATGGGTGTGTTGCAGAATTTAGGGCCTATAACCAGATGTTATTTCTAGCCGTAGGATTGGCTGCTTTGATCGGCTTCATCTTTGCCGCTCCGGGAGCGGTGATGATCTCAGGAATGATTACCAGAAAAGAGAACGGAGTTATCAGCGCAGCTGGACCGATGACAAACTATACTCTTGCTCTGATCTTTTTTAGCCTAAGTTTCCTTTACCCAGCAATGAATTTTGTTTGGATGACCGGCTTTGGCATTAACCTCTGGTTGGGGCTTTTCAATATGCTGCCTTTTGGAAATTTTGATGGAAAAAAAATATTAAATTGGAACAGATATATATGGGCAGGAATGGTTGGTTTTGGAGTTTATTTCTTGTTTTTTTTCTAAGATCAGACTTGTTTTAGAAAGCATAACAATATTTATCGTCTACAAAAATACAAAAGTTTATATACTTGTTCTTACACCTTTAAAAAAGAATAGGTGTTTTCTGACAAAGAGAGAGTAATCTTTCAAAAAAAAGAAGGTGATAAAACTGAAACAACACGTCTTCCAGGAAGTAAAAAAATTTAAAATCCAGAGGTGTTGCAAAGGTTGTGGTGACCGCATCGTTGTTGAAAATGCGAACCGATACTATTGCACCAAGTGCCGCGGGTACTGATTCTTCTTTTTTTATTTTTTTTTATTAAAAAGATCTCTTAATTTATTTTAACCTTAGAAAACGATTTTAAAATTTAATTGAATAAACCCTTAAAGAAATTTGCGATCTTTCTGAAAAAACCCACTTCTTCTTTTCCTGTAGAGACTGCCTGACCAACAAGAGTACTATCTTCCGTAGTTATTTCTTCAACAACGGCGGGCTCTTCTTCTACCGCAACAGGAACTTCTTCAGTTACCGGCAAGCTTTCAACCCCTTTAATTTCTACTACTTCCAAGACCCCTCTTCTGCCGATGACAAACTCACCAAACTCTGGACTTGTAGCGGTAAAGTAAAGATAACCTTTTTCGCTTTTGACATAATTAGTTTGTAATTCCTTTTCGTTCACATGTAATTTAAGATCATATAAAGAAATTCCTTTTTCAAACATCTCACTTTCTTTAATTTTAAGCTCAAAATTTAAAGGACCCATTTTATCAGCTTCTGCTGAGACCACGGTAAATTTTGAAAAGAACTTGTTATCAAATTCAATCCCATTATCTTCACTAACTACGACCTTGCCATTTTTGATAGTGTCTTTTACACCGATGACTATTCTATCTACTCCGGAAATATCTTTTACAGCCAGTTGTACATCTTGGCCTGCTAAGATGAAAGAAAGAGGCTGTATCGTTGCTCTACCCGTTAAGCTTTCTTCTTTTATCGAAGTCAAGACCGCCAAAGTGGATAATAAGAAAAAAACCGTCACTATAAACCAAAGAGTCTTGTTTCTTAACTTTTCAGACCTAATTTTAGAAACACTTTTTTTAACAACGTTCCTTTTAACTCTTCCTCCTTTTTTCTTAACCATCTGTTTTAGAATAAATACTTTTACTATATAAATTTAACCTTAAAGATTGTTTTAAAAGGGCCGAATAAAAAAAATTAGAAATGGGAACGGAGGGATTTGAACCCTCAACGCCTAGATCTTCAGTCTAGTGCTCTTTTCTGCACTACAAAAAGCCCGAATTAGACTTTTCCGTGTCCCAGATTAAGCTACGTTCCCTTATATCCCCTGAAATCAAGAAGCCATTTATAATATTTTCTAAAATATAAGCTATCTATCAAATGGTTCAAAAAAGACTGAGCAGATACAAATAACCAGTTAAAACCAGTTAATTTAACTAACAACTAACCAACCAGGGTTCTTTGCATGATTGTTCCTGCAAAAAGGTTGAACAAGATCATCACTACCGCAGCAAGAAAACAATAAAGAAGCGTACTTCTCGTTAAGTCTTTTCCTAAAGCGTATCGTTCTCCTAACTTATCTGCTCCATTCTCTACACCATTGCTCAAGACCGTCAAGATGTAGGCTATCTGCACGATATATATTCCTACAACTATCTGGAAATGGAAAGTAGGGATGCCAATCCCGAAGATAGAGAGCATGTCTTCAAATCCACCTGCGCCACCAGCTTGTCCAGAAGCTGTAAAGGCCCCTAATTGTGAACTTAATTTTGTCAAAATAGTAGAGATCATGGAAGTTATCCCAATCACTATCCCAGCAATCGCTGGAGTCAGGAACTTGACTTGGGATTTCATAGAAGAGATGACATCAGCCATCAAGTCATTTAACCTTTCCTCAACACGATGGATCTCTTTGATATATCTAGACATCGAAAGCAAGGACTGAGCTGCAATCCTCGGCCCTTTCCGGATACTTTCAATAAGAACTTTCATGGAAGATTCGATAACTTTTGAAGGAAAACTGACTAAAGCTCCAACTTTTTGATCGAAGATTGCCTGCTCTAACCCCATCCCCAGTTTAGTGATATTCTTTTCAGTCAGGTTAAAAAAATCTCCCGAGACCGTGCCTCTCATCGTAGCTGCGACCCTAGAAAAAGCGATCTCTGCTGGAAGGCCGTCTCCTAACCTGTTGCCTAACTGAAATAGGGCCGAAGAAAATTCATCTTCTAGTTCTTTTGTTTTCTGTCTTATTTTAATGACGTTCTTTGAACGTAAGGCGTAGAATAGACCGATCGAACCTCCTAAGCTGGCAATGACGACTAAAGATAAGATGGAAGAACCTAGACCATAAGGACCAAGCTTGTCTTCTTCCGCACATTCTATCCCTTTATCTGGAGGGCAGACATAATCCAACATCTTCATGTTCCCTTTTTCATCAAAAGCAAAATCAGGAGCATTTAAAGAATGCATAATCAAAGGACTGAAACCAATCAACATCCCTACCGCAAAGATCATGATACTAAAATATAAAGGATTGACACTTAAAACAAAACTTTTGCCGATATTTATGTTGACATTCCTGAATTTTTTTAGGCCCGGCTTTTCCCCGATATCTATAGCACCATAACCGGCCGGCCGTTTAGATAAGATTGTTCTTCCGAGATAATATACCCCCAAAGGCAGGCTGATGTTATACAATACAGAGATGTAAATCGCTGAAACGAAGGGGCTGGTTCCGTCGCCGCCCATAAAACTTACTACTAAAGGAAGGATCACTAAACCTAAGATAGGAAGAATTACTCCTAACATGTGCAGCATAGTCATCGGCGATTTTAAAGAATGAGCATAATGCATCATATTTTCATAAGTTCCGTTAAGAATAACATCAAGAGCTTTGTCTAATAAAGAAAGCCTTCTTTCTTCAGTAGATTCAAACAAAGAAGATTCTACTAGATGGAAAGATTCTACAAATTCCTTATCCCATTCTTTCCAAACTTGCAAATAAGCGTCTGCTGATTCTCTGATGGTGCTGTATCTTTCTGTTTCCACATCCCACATTATCTTCCTGAAATCTAAAGATAACGGCGGTTCAAGATGATCTGCAGCAAACTCTATGGCTCTCTCAAAGTTAGAAGTATGCCGCATGTAAGTGACTAAATAAAAAATACTTTGGACCATCTGGTTAGAAGCTTTCATCCGCCAGGTGTTCCCCATGAATTCAGGAATTTTTTGTAAAGCCGGAATCATCAACATCCCGGCAATAAGAAAGAAAAAAACGAAGAACATCATCTGGAAAATACTAAATGCTATTAACGAACCTAAGACCATCACGGCCATAGGAAGAAGATAAGAAAGAGCAATAACTCCCGCGGGCCTGACATTAAGATGAGTTAAATCTAGATTTTTCTGTATTTTTATTGCTTTAACTTCATCAACTTTTAGTTTAAGAAGATTATCTGAGAAATTACAGGCTTTTTCATATAAAGAATAATGGTTTGGATATAGTTCCGCCTTAAACTCAGAATATTCTTTGGTCGTAACTTTAGAAGGAATCGTTGACGCTTCTCCAAACTCCTCTTTTACCCTCTCCTTATACTTTTCCAACAAATCTTGATACTCTTCCTGTTCCATCTACCGGCCTCTGATATAATTAAAGGAGTATTGTTTAAAAATATATTGCTTAATTTATTTTGATAAATATCTTAAAATCCGCTTCCCTTCTTCCTTCTTTCTTTAGAAATCAGCAATTTTAACTTTTCGTTCTCTCTCATCAAACTTAATTTTTCCTGATCCTGCTGAGTTAGTTGCCGAGCGAAATGAGATAGCTGAAAATCAGCAGATTTGATCTCTTTAGAAATGGTGCTAAACTTAGTTACATCTTCACTGATAGTTTCAATCTTAACCAGTAATTGAAGCAGGCCTACCTCTAATTTTTGATAGTTTTGAGTAGTCATAAACAAAGAACGCAGCTGCGACTTTATCTCTAAGTTCGTTTCTTCAAACAAGCGTTTGCTGGCGCTGCTTTCCAAAGCCCTAAAAGAATTTATTCTTTTTTCAAACTGCTGATTAAGTTCAGTTAATCTTTCCATCTCTTCTTCAAACCTAGCAGTCAAAGAATTTTGATTTTCTTCCAGACTTTTGATCTGATCTGCAATCAGAGAGAGCTTCTCCTGGTTTTCTTCTAGCCTTTGAAGAATTTTAAGGCTCTGTTCTTTTAAAAAAGAGATCTCTTTTAGCGGTTCCTTTAATTCTTCTAATTCTTTTTTGCTGAAAAGCATTTTTAAGTATTTACCTTTCTTTTACAAAAGACTGCAGTAATAAAAACCCATAGAGATGTCGATTTTGGGGTTATAGCGGCCGTTGTTGTCAACATCGGCATAGACTTCACAAAGCAATAGCCCGTCTTCGTCCATGATAGCCTTACCGTTTGTTCTCATGGGAACATCCTTGAAGAAAGTAAAGTTTTTAGTGACAATAACTTCTTTACTTACGGTGTATTCTACTCCGGTCTTTCCGACTATCCGGTCTGCACAGCCGCTAAGAAAAGCAGTTGATAAAGCAATTGCGCATATTGTTTCTTTCATTTCAGATCACCAAACTGGTTCTTTTTGATTTAAAGTATAAAAGGATTATTGAAGTGAAGAACTATTTTTTGCTTAATTTTTATTTATTGAGCTTATTTTTTATTATTTAATCTTAATAAACTTGTTGAGTTCCATTCTTATTCTCTGATCCATCCCTCCAGGATTTTGCCTGAACGAATGTTCGAGCTTATTCGACTCTTCATGAGCTAGATGATAAGCTCTGATCTTATCTTCTTTAAGCTTAGAAACAACATCTTTCTTTTTGCTCTCAAGCAGATCAAACATGAGGTTCCGTTCATGAAATTCATGCAAGATTATCAGTTTCCTTTCTCTCGGACCGATATCGTCGTCGATCCAGATCTCGTTCTTAGGAACGAATGAATAAACCAGATCATGACCTCCTTCCGTAAAATCAGTATAAAAGAAATCACGGACTAATTTTCCGTTCACGATCCATACCTGAGCTTTTTTACTGTAATTTTTCAAAAATCTTTTCCTGATTGCGTTGAGCGGATCTTTTCTATACTTCTCGATCGATTCTGATTCGTGGCGTTTTGCCTTTTCAAAGATGCTTGCCTGCTCTAAAGCCGTTTCATAATTTTTTCCTTGGCCCATAAGCTTATTTTCGACAAGAAGATGCTGAACAAAGTATTCCGTCTCTTCCTCACCATATTCCTTATCAATCCAGAACTCGTTTTTAGGAATAAAATTAAATCGGTAATGCTGACCAAAATTAGTAAATTCTAGGTTGATATTGCTTCTGATATAATTTCCGTCGACGATCCAGATATCAAATCTGTCTATTTTGCTGTGTTTCTTTAAGTAGGGTTTTTTCAATTTAATTCTCTTTTTATTTTTTTAAGTAGGAATTTGGATTTAATAAAACTTTCTTTGGGTTTTTGGAAAAAAAAATTTCAGGATACATTTTAGTTATTTTTCTTTTCAGACAAAAAAAATAAGTAAAACAAAAAAGATTATTTTTAGAAAAAAAGTAGCCCCACGCAGATTCGAACTGCGGTCAATGCCTTTCATCTTCCTTGCGGAAACCAAAGGGCACTATGATAGTCCACTACACCATGGGGCTTTGAACAAGAGCTTTTTCTTTAGTTCATTTATAAAATTTTCTTTACAATAACAGCTATCAGCCTTAAACTAGCCTAAATAACAAGGTAAAATTTCCTTAAATAGATGTCTCTTTTAAAATATATGTAGGAAGAGAAAAACTTATACCTACGTAGAATTAGACCATAGAGAAACATTATATCTGGCTGGTGCAAATAAAAAACTTTAATTTTAATTTTTACTATTTTATAACTTTTTTTTATAAACAATCGGAATTTTTCCGATACATATAAAAACCTCAAATAATTAATTAAGAGGATGGTGATAGGCATTATCGGCTTGACCGGAGCAGCTGCCGCGGGCATCCCTCCAGAGCTAGAACCCTTGGTGGAAGTTATCCAGCCTTTGTTTACAAAGCTAAGTTTTGTAGTGGGCGGAATTTTTGGCCTATACGCAATCCTAATTGTAATCAGGGTTTATTACGAAAGAAAAAGTATCAAGATACTTCGTGATATTCGTTATAACCTAGACCAGCTGAACAAGCATTACGGATTAAGATATTCTAAAACAAAAAAAGGGCCGATCATGAACTATATCAACTCTCTCCGCCACCAGATCAGGGAATATAGATTAAGAAAAAAACTTAATCCAGATAAGCCTACGAAAGAACAAAACAAAAAAAAGAGCAAGAATAAAAGATGAAGATAACTGTCGATAAAAAAGTTTTTCGTGAATATCCTAACTTAAAGATAGCTTTTGTCCTAGTAAAAAAAATAAATAATAAAAGCAAGGTTAAAGATTCCGTCGAGCTTCTTTCAGAGATAGAAAAATTTACCCAGTTAACTTTCAATAAAGACACGATCAAAACGCATGGTCTGATCTCTCCCTGGAGAACTGCCCAGGAAGAATTCGGTAAAAAGGCTAAACATTATCACACTTCTATAGAAAAGTTGATGCAGAAAGTTATCGCCAAGAAGAAAATTTCCGGCAAAGATGCCGTCACAAATCTGGCACGGTATCTGGCCTTAAAACATATAATCCCTTATGGGATAGACGATTATGATAAATTAAAAGGAGAACTCTCTTTCAAAGTAGCTGAAAAGAAAGAAAAGTTAACTTTTCTGAAAAAATTAGAACAAGGAGACCTATATTACCGTGATTCCAAATCAGTTTTAGGGACTAAACTGGATTACTGGAAAAATAAAAAGACGATCCCTAACAGCCATTCTTCACAGGTGTTGATCCACTTTGAAGCCCTGCCGCCGATAAGCCCAAAAAAATTAAAAGAAGTGGTCAAAGAGACTGCTGAATTGGTAAAAAGTTTTTGCGGGGGAGAAAGCAAATCCTTCTTTTTAGATAAAAAAAATAATTTTAAAAAGATATAAAATGCCTAGTTTTCAAGATAAAATATTTGTAGGAGTCACTTGTACATCTTCTAGAAGAAAAAAAAGTCATTGGAAAGAACAGCTGAAAGAGATCACCAAACTGAATATCACCAAAATTGCCTTGTTTCCAACTACGCTGGGTCCTAAACAAAGGCAAAGACTGTATCAAGAACTAGAGAAATCTTCTGTAAAAGAGATCAAGTTAGTACATCTGCGTGGTAATGATTTTACTAAAAAAGAGTTAGACTATTTTTATAAAAAATTTAATACTAGATTATTCAATGGCCATGAATGCGATTTTGATAAGATTTATAGGAATTTTCCCCAGTATAGAAAGAATCTGGTCTTAGAATTAGATTATGATAACAAAATGAAAAATAAGAAAGAACCAAACAAAGGAGGGGGATTTTGCATAGATTTCGCTCATCTGAAGGTTGCTAAGGAAAGGAAAACTATTGAATATGATTATGCCTTGAAGAGATTAAAAAACACTAAGTTTCAAGCTAATCATCTGAATGGTTATGGCAAAAGCAAAAAAAGAGACCTGCATTTTGTGACCAACAAGAATCAGTTTGATTATATTAAAAATCTTCCCAAGGAGGTTTTTGGGAAAGTTATAGGTCTAGAGTTAGAGAACAGCATCAAAAAACAACTAGAATTTAAAAAATATTTAGTTGAAATTCTAGATCGGAAATTTGGAGTATAAATTGTGAAATTTATTTTAGACCTTTGATACAGGCCAATCTGAAACCCTATCCTACTACAGAGACCATAACCCTATACTTTGTATAGGAACATGGTATCTTCCGTCTGGTTAAGTCATGTTTATCTGCGATAAACGATGACAAACATGACGCAGACGGCTAGGGTTTCATAAAAGCTTTGACACACAAAAATATATATAAAGAATGCCAGTTTATCCTTGTTTATGAATTTCAAAGAAGAAATAATCAGCTTATTAGAAAAAGAAACGAAGCTTAAAAGAGAAGAATTAGCTAATTTTATTTCTATCCCCCCAGATCCTAAACTAGGAGACTATGCCTTTCCTTGTTTTAAGCTAGGAAAAAATCCTAAAGAAGAAGCAGAAAAATTAAAAGAGGCCATCAAAGAAAAACTGCCTTCTTTCATCTTAAAAATTGAAGCGGCCGGACCTTACCTTAATTTCTTTATCAAAAATAAAGTGATTGCTGAAGTTACTTTAACAGAAGTCTATAAACAAGCTAAAAGATACGGAAGCAGCAATTTTGGAAAAGGCCAAGTGATCGTGATGGACTATTCTCATCCCAACATCGCTAAACCGTTCGGGATCGGACACCTGCGTTCAACAGTCATCGGAAATTCACTCTATAAAACTTTTCAGTTCTTAGGTTATAAGCCGATCTCTGTCAACCATCTTGGAGACTGGGGCACCCAGTTTGGAAAGCTCATTGTTGCTTATACTCGATGGGGAGATAAAAAAGAATTAGAGAAAGACCCGATCAAATATCTCTTAAAATTATACGTAAAATTTCATGCAGAAGTAGAAAAAGATGAAACCCTTAACGAAGAAGCGAGGGCCGCTTTTAAAAGTCTAGAAGATGGCAACAGAGAAAATTTAGCACTGTGGGAAGAGTTTAAGGAATTAAGCTTGAAAGAATTTGAAAGGATCTATCAAATCCTAGATGTAACCTTTGATTCCTATAAAGGAGAAGCTTTCGTCAACAAACTGGTCCCGGAAGCCATTACAGAAATAGAGAAAAAGGTTGAAACTAAAATCTCTGAGGGGGCTTTAATAGTCGATCTGGAAAAAGAAAATCTTCCGCCGATACTCTTGCGAAAATCTGATGGTGCCTCTACATACCATTCCAGAGATGTTGCTGCTGCTTTGTACAGATTAAAAAAATATAAGGCCGATAAGATGCTCTACTTGGTAGGTTCAGAGCAGAAGTTATATTTCCAGCAGCTATTCAAGCTGTTAGAATTAGCAGATTATAACCGGGATAAATTTGTCCATGCTGATTTTGGGCTGTTCAGGTTTCCGGAAGGGAAGATGTCCACCAGGAAAGGAAATGTCATCTTTCTAGAAGATGTCTTGAATCAGGCCATTATTTTAGCTGAGAAGATTATTGAAGAAAAAAATCCCACTCTTAAGAATAAAAAAGATGTTGCCAAGATTGTCGGAGTAGGAGCAGTAATTTTTGCTGACCTAAGCAACGACAGGATCCGGAACATAGATTTTGATTGGGATAAGATGCTTTCTTTCGAAGGTGAAACCGCCCCTTACATCCAATATACCCATGCCCGAGCTTGTTCCATCTTAAGGAAGTCGGAACTGGATGTGAGAGATAAGATCAACTTTGAACGGTTCGGGATTGAGGAAGAGATGAGAGTAGTAAAGCTCCTCTACAATTTTCCAGAAGCTTTAGAGAAAGTTGTTAAGACCTACAAGCCGCATCATCTGGCTCAATATTTGATCAGCTTAGCTCAGGCCTTTAACGAGTTCTACCACAAATGCCCGGTCATTTCAGAAGATAAGAACATCATGAAAGCGAGATTGTTATTGGTAGACTCTGTCAAGAGAGTCCTAGAGAATGGCTTAGGATTGTTAGGGATAAAAGCTCCCGAAGAGATGTGAGGCAAAAGTCATAGCAAGATTTATAAATAGAAGACATATTCTTCCTCGTGATATAAATAACCTTATGACTAACTTTGAATTAAACCAAGAAGAGGCGGATGAACCGCCCCCTGACGACGATTTTTCTTTAGAAGATTTAGTTGATGAAGATTCTAGTATAGAACAAGTTGATGAAGCTCCTGAAGCTAAAACACCAAGATATAATCTTCCTGAAAACGATTGGACAGGTGATTATGAATTTACTGCTTATGAAAACTTACTAGATTCTTCTACTTATGAAGATCAGCTAGACAGAGTTCTTAATGATGAGCAGCCGTCCTTATATTCTGAAGGGTTTAATGAAGTTGAAGATCCCTTTCAGGCAGATTTCTTTTCCTCTTTCCTTTCTTATATCTTAGAACCGATAGACACGGACGTAGACCCCGACCCTTTTTCAGCAGGGGAAGAAGATGATGAGCTGACAAGGATCTGGAAGTATTTTGTCCGTAAACTGGAAGAAAAGAGGATCATAACTGAAACAAGAGCTTATCGGTCTTTTTGTTATAGTTCTTAATTTGATTGAAAAAGACAATAACTTTTTAAAACACTTCTCTTTCGAAACTTCATGTCAACGATCAGTAAATTATGCCAATTAAATGGAGGATGCATGGGCTGCTGCGGCCACGATTTCATCTCTGGAGCAAAAATAAAAGAAGCAATCAGAAGAAATACCCGAGAATTTGAGCTTCTTAATCCAGTATCTGAACAAGAGTTTTTAAATTTCATGAATCGAAAAAATCGTTCTGATCTCTTAAACGGGGTCTGTAGGAATTTGATAGAAAAGAAGGGAAGAATCTTTTGTCCCTTACATCCTTCCTTACACGGTGGAAAAGACCTCAGAGAAGGGCATTGCGACATCAATCATCTCTGTAAAACAGCCCAGGAATTTGCTGGATGGGACGAAGAAAAAAAGAAGAAGTTCACAGACTTTGTTCACGATAAAAAATTAGATAATATTAGTTACTCCATCAAGATGGATGATAATTCTTTGTTAAAAGAGTTTAAGTCTTATCAATAGATAAGTGCTGAAACCAATCTCAAATAAAGAGAAGATAGTGCTGACAACAATAATGGTTAACCAAGACCATTCGGGAATTGTTTTAAGGAGAATTAACCCGATACTGATCCACAACAAGAGAAGATAAGTTACCAGATGATAAACCGGAAGAACATAAGCTATCTTGATGATATGATAATGCTTAAAAACAGCTATTGTTATGATGTTAAAGAAAAAGAAAAAGAAGGCTAATACTGACAAAATTTCTGAGTAAAATAAAAAATTTATTTCTTTAAAAGTTAAGATATTATCCACTAAACTTAAAGCTCCAAAAGCTAAAGTGATAAAAAGATAAGTGCGCAGGAACTTTATTGCTGACATATTTATTCTCATATTTTTTTTGTATTTAAAATTAACTGAAAACCGAGCTTTTGAGAGTAGAAGCACAATCTTTTTAAAAGACGTCGGTATTAAAGATACTCTGGGCCTGTCATCTAATGGATAGGATACGTGGCTTCGGACCATGGCGTCGGGGTTCGAAAAGTTGAAAAAACTCGACCGTCCCTGCAGGCCCACATTTATTTAAAAAAAGGTGATTAGACATGACTACCAAAATTCTCATAAACCAAAACGTAGCGATTCTCTGTGACGGAAATAATATTGAAAGAAGCATCCACGAACAGAGCAAATCAACCAACACGATGATCAATTTTGATACCTTGATTCCAAAGTTATTAAATGGAAGAAGCCTGAACAGGTTCATCTATTTCAGGGAAGGAAAGAATATCTCTTCAAAGCTTGCAGAAAGACTGCACCAGAATTATTATGGGATTGTCCAGCCCTGCCATAAGTCTGCTGATATCCCCTTATCCATCAAAGCGACCCAGTTAGCTTCTAAGATTGATACGATCATCATCATGTCCGGAGACTCTGATTATGTTGATTTAGTAGTACACCTGAAGTCAGAAGGAGTTAGGGTAGAGATAGCTGCCGTGAAAGAAACTACTGCAAAAATCCTTGTAGAAGAAGCGGATCACTTCCATCAGATAACTAGAGATGACTGGTTTGTTTACACTTCTACAAAGGCCCCTAAAAGAGCGAGAAAATAAGGCTAAAAACATTTAAATAAGCTTCTTTATTATAAGTATAAAATGGTCTTAGACAAACTAGGTGAATCTCTGAAGAATACTTTAAGCAAGATTACTAAATCTGCTTTTATAGATGAAAAACTAATCAATGAATTGGTAAAAGACCTCCAAAGAGCTCTTCTCCAGTCTGATACTAACGTCCAGCTAGTCTTTGCATTAAGTAAAAATATTAAGGGAAGAGCCAAAGAAAAAACCCTTCCCGGAATAACCAAGAGAGAACAGCTGATTAACATTGTTTACGAAGAGTTGACAAACTTCTTAGGGAAAGAAGCTTACGAAATAAAGATTTCTAAGAAACCTACCAAGATCATGCTGGTAGGTCTGTTTGGATCAGGTAAGACCACCACTGCCGGCAAGCTGGCAAAGTTTTACAAGAAAAGAGGCTACAAAGTCTGCGTAATGCAGACTGACACCTGGAGGCCTGCCGCTTACGAGCAGCTTAAGCAACTGGCAGAAAATATAGGGGTGGATTTCTTTGGAATAAAAAAAGAAAAAGACCCTCTCAACATTTACCTTACTTTTGAAGATAAATTAAAAGATTATGACCTTGTCATTATCGATACAGCTGGAAGAGACGCCTTATCAGAAGAGCTGATCGAAGAATTAAACACTTTAAATCAAACGGTGCAAGCAGACGAAAGAGTGTTAGTCGTCTCTGCAGATATCGGACAAGCGGCCCAGAAACAAGCCCAGGCATTTCATGACACCTGTAAAATTAGTGCAGTGATAGTCACAAAACTTGAAGGTACAGCCAAAGGAGGAGGCGCCTTGTCAGCCTGTTCAGTTACAGACGCAAAAATTGCTTTTATCGGCGTGGGAGAAAAGATTGATGATCTAGAAGTTTTCCATCCTCAAAGATTCGTAGGAAGGATGATTGGCATGGGAGACCTGGAGTCTCTGTTAGAAAAAGCCAAAGAAGTCATCTCTGAGGAAAGTGCAAAAGATATGCAGGAGAAGTTCCTGAAAGGAGAGTTTAATCTGGTTGATCTGTACGAACAGATGAAATCCTTGAAAAAGATGGGTTCGTTCAAGAAGATCATGGAAATGATTCCGGGCATGGGTTCGTTAAAGCTGCCTAAAGAGATGCTCGATGTACAGGAAGGAAAGTTAGAGAAATGGAAATACGCCCTGGATTCGATGACTAAAGAAGAGCTGGAAGATCCTGAGGTGATGAATGCTGACAGAATTGACCGGATTGCTTCAGGTTGTGGGTTGAAAATTGGAGAGATTAGGGAGTTGTTGAAGCAGTACAAGCAAAGCAAAAAGATGATGAAGATGTTCAAGGGCGAACAGGATATCAATAAGATGATGAAAAGGATGGGTGGAAAGATGCCCAAAGGGATGGGGATGTGATTTTTTTTAATTAGATAGAACACCATAAAACTTATATTCTAATTCTTCTTGTTTTATTTTATGGATCTGTTAATTATGGGGCTTAGGGAGGCGATAGACTATACTCCAACTAATTTAACTTATGCTATCCGTATTGATTCACAAATTGCTCCTTTTACGAATTGTTTTGCGTTGCAGAATTCTGGATTATATACAATTGTCAAGTATGTTTTTGATGATCGAACTCCTAAATGCGGAAGTGGAAAATTGTTTGATGCAGACATTGCTCAAAGATTATTGACAGATTTTAGAGAAAACGGATTAGATCATGATACTCTTTTAGTTCATTGTTTTATGGGTAGAAATAGAAGCCCTGCCGTAGGGATGGCCTTAAACGAAATTTTTGAATTGGGACATGATACTGATAAATTAAAAAAGCAATATCGCGAAGCTAATTGGTTTGTTTATGATACCTTAATCGAAGTAGCAAAGAGATTAATCTGAAGTTCTAATTTTATCAGGCCTAAAATTGTTTCAGTTTAGCTAATAGATCGTGAATTCTTTTTCTCCTGGCGGTTTCTGAAAATACTCTTGAAGAAATTTTTCAGGAGAATATCCCGTCAGAGCCATGATTACCAGCATAGAAGCCTTATCTCTAACAAAAAGAGGGTCGTTAAGTAAATTTTTTGCTAGACCGTTAACTACTTCAAAAGAAGATAATTCATCTGTAAGATAATTGTAGACTAAGCTTAAAACAACGTTGCTGTGGGCAGTATCTTTTCTGAAATAATCAATATGCTGTTTAGCGGCTAAAAATAATTTTTTCTTGAACTCTTCCGCTCGCCAATTTTGAACGCCATACTTGTCAAAAGCAACCTTTGCCAGGATATCAACTTCACTCATATTGCCAGCCAGATATAGTTCACATTGTTTTTCAACAATTTCTGTAGAAGTTTCAGCCAAATATTCTGGAAGGATACAATCGACGATGCCTTTACTTAAGTGAGCAATATCAGGATCTCCTGTAAATAATAAGGCTTGGTTATCTCTATTAAAAACATTGTAAACTACTCCGTAAGTTGCTAGGAGAGCATCGACGATGAAATTATCGGCTTTACCTTTCAGCTTGTTCTTCATACATTTCTTAATAAGGGTGCGATAACCTTTATCATCAGAGCCGAAAATATCAATAGTTATCTTCTCATTTATCCTTCCTTT
>JAHJDB010000015.1 GCA_018812765.1 Nanobdellota archaeon | reverse complement strand
ATCTTTTTTATTTTTATTTTTTTTATTTTTTTTCAAATCTGTTTTTTTTATCGACGAGAAAATCAAAGGCAAAGATTTTTAAAATTTTCAAATAAAAAAGTTTAAGATTTTTAAGAACTACACTTTTTTTTGATTGGATTTTAGATCGCTGCCCTTTTTTTAACATTAATCGTCGACAAATTTTTTTAATTGTTTGTGGAAGGCATTTAATATTTTTTAGTAATGGAAGGAAATTTTTCTTTTTTTTGAAAATAATTGGTCCGTCAGGGGGGTTTGGCATTTTTATTTTTTTGAAATTTCTATTTTACAAGGGGAGTTTCCTTAAAATAAGTTCACTGCTGATTATTCTAAACTTTTATCTCTCTTAATTATTAGCGTAAAACTTTAAAAATAAGAAGTATTCTGAAGATAAATATGGAAAAAAGCAGTTCAGAAGATGAAATTGTGTATTCGGAAACAATAGATTTATCTAATGTTGAGGAAGAGAACAAGTATTTAACTCAAGCGATTAACAAGCTAGAAGAAGAGAATAAAGTAATTTCTAATACCTTGAACAAATTGGAGCAAGAAAGCTCTATGCTCAGAGAATTGTTTAATAATGTCAATAACGAGCTTAATAATCTGAAGAAGCCGGCCTTACTAGTTTCTGAAGTTGTTAGCATTAAAGACGATAAAGCAATAGTAAAACTGCCGAATGGAAATAAGTTTTATTGTTATGTTTCCCAAGATGTTGAAGGCCTGAACAGCGGAGATGCCGCTCTGGTAGACCAGAAATCCTTGAATATCGTGCAAAAGCTTGATGTTAATGAGAATTTTGAAGTAGAGAAATATATCATCTTAGAAAAGCCCAAAGAAGAATGGAAATCCATCGGCGGATTGAAAGACGTAATCCAAGAAGTAAGGGAAGTCATTGAATTACCTCTAAAAAAACCAGAACTCTTTGAAAAAATAGGTATCAATCCTCCGAAAGGAATCTTGTTATATGGGCCTCCAGGGACAGGAAAGACTTTGCTGGCGAAAGCGGCTGCTCGAAGTACCGACGCTACTTTTATTGAGGTCGTAGGTTCAGAATTAGTACAGAAATTCATCGGAGAAGGAGCAAAATTAGTGAAAGATATTTTCGCTTTAGCTAGAAGGAAAGCTCCAACCATTGTGTTTATTGATGAAATTGACGCTTTAGCTTCTAAAAGAATGGAAACCGGCACTTCGGGAGAAAGGGAAGTGAACAGGACTTTCATGCAGCTTTTAGCGGAATTAGACGGTTTTAAGCATTTAGGGAATGTTAAAATCATCGGAGCAACCAATAGGAAAGATATGCTTGATACAGCCATCATTCGTCCAGGAAGATTGGACCGGATAATTGAAGTTGGTCTGCCAGATGAAGAGGGAAGATTAGAAATCCTAAAAGTGCATACTGCTAATATGAGCCTGGAAAAGATAAAAAAGAAAGAACTTGTTAATCTGATGGGGGGGTTTAGTGGAGCCGATATCAGAGCAGTTTGTACAGAAGCAGGTTATTTTGCAATTAGGGAAGAAAGGTCTTCTGTAACTCATGAAGACTTCTTAATGGCCATAGATAAAGTTTATAGAGATGAAGAAGATGACGAAGAGTCCGGATTTTTCGGTTGAATTTCTTTTTTAAGCTATTTTTGTTATAATTTTAATGATTTTAATGGTTTTAAATGATAATTGAAGATGATTATATCTTAGATCTGTGAACGCTCATCAGTTACTTCCGTATCCCATATTGGGATTGGTGTTCACCTAATCATCGCGTTTTTCACTCTGAGCATCAAAATACAGTTTTATACTTATAAAGTTTTGGGGAAATTTGGAGGTATTGAAGGTATTTGTGTTAGAAAGAAGAGTAAATTAAAGAAAATTTATTAAATCAGTCTGTTTTTTGCATTAAAGTTAAAGTAAGCAATCAGAAATTTTACTTCTGATTGTTATTGGAGGAAAGAAAATGGAAGGAAAAGTGAAGTTTTTTAATGTAGGAAAAGGATTTGGTTTTATTCAAGGAGATGATGGGGATGATTATTTTGTTCACGTGTCAGCTCTGCAAAAAGGAGTTTTCTTGCGAGAGAATGATAGAGTATCTTTTGATTCAGCTCAAGGAGATAGGGGACTGAAAGCTGAGAATGTTAAATTAGTCACAGGAGAAAAAGCTCCTGCTGAAGAAGAATCTACAGAAGAATCTGCTGAAGAGTCTACTGAGGAACCTGCTGAAGAGCCAGCTGAAGAGAAATCAGCTGATGATAAAGAAAAAGAAGAATAGATTTCTTCTATTTTTTATTCTTATGTTTCTTTAACTTTTTTTAATTATTTAGATTAACTTTAAATCAAAACAAACCCGAAATGTTCCAGGAGAAAATTGGCCGCATTTGACTTTCTTTAATATCCTGACGGGATGACCCCCTTTTTTGCAGATCATTTTTACCTTTTTAGCATAATCGTCAATCTCTTTTTCATCTAAAAAAGCATAAAGGTGGATGAAAGCTCCTTTTTTGGCTTTTTCTAAGGAAACATCTAAGAACTCTTCTCCGGTTTTAGGTAAGGGCATCACCACTCGATTAAATTTCTTTTTTATTGTTGGAGCTATCTTGCGAACATCACCCAATAAGATAATAACCTTTTTCTCTAGCTTGTTTAAGGTTACGTTCTCTAAGGCGAATTGGTGGGCTAAAGGATTAAGTTCTATGCCATAAACAATCTTGGCGGGAGAATTTTTGGCAATTACTAAGGGGTAAGGGGCTGCACCTGAAAACATCACTAAAATCTCTTCATTCGGCTTGACTAATCTAGAAATCCTTAACCTTTCATTTCCGGATCTAGCAGAGAAATAAGTCTTTTCAAGATGGAGCTTTATCTCGACCCCGTTTTCATGATGGACAGTTTCTTTATTGTTCTTTCCAGCCAGAATTTTAACCTTTCTAGTACGGTAAACCCCTTTATGCATCTCTTGTTTTTTTACAACCGTAGTGATATTTCGGTTAATCTTAAGGTAAGCTTCTGCAATCAGCTTTTCTTTATTTTTCAGTTCCGGAGGCACTTCTAGAATCATGATATTACCGACAATTTCTTGTGATCGAGGGATAAGATCCAATTCTGTTTTAGTAAGTTTATCTTTAAGTAAAAAGTCTATGGTTTGGGGTCTTTCTTTTTGAGGGAAATTAAATTTAGTATCGACCACTTCCGCGTTAGGAATCTTTGTTTTTTTTGTCAAAGGAAAGAAGATATGTTCTAGCTCCTTGACGGGAAGATAATCGTGATTAAGAAGGTCTTTTTTTAAGATGAAGTTTTTAACTTTCTGAGCATTCTTAAGATCAGTATAAGCAGCTAGCATAAGCTTCAGAAAGAGACCTAATTTTATAAAATTATCTGGCCGAGATTAAAATAAGGAATAGGCTAGAAAAATAATCTTCCTTTGATTAATCTCTTTCAGTTTCCAGATCTTTCATCTACTTCTATATTTTTTCATTTCTTCTTCGAATATTTGTTTTAATCCTCTAACTTTTGACTTTTGTACTGCTTCAGCGAATTTTTTGTCATCAATCCTGTCCAGAAGGTATAATCCTGCAGCGATTTCGTGAGGATGGTATTCGATTGCGATAAGCGGTTGAGGCCCTCTTACAATTGAATCTAGTGACCGCATGATACAAGCGTATAATAGTCCCCTGTCGCGTTCTTGCATTGTAACTTTTATTTTTTTCCAGGGGTCGGCAAGTTCAGAAGCTTTTCCGAAACCCAGGCGTTCTAATCTAGTTTCTCCGTTTTGTTCAACTCTTGCCCAGGGAATGTAACTTTGACTAGCATCACATCCACTGCCCCAGGGAGAATGGAACAGCAGCTAAAGCATATAAGAGTTATTTTGAGTTTATGTGGACACATGCTAAGAAGTCCTGAATTTTTAGTTTAAAAAAACATACTAACACCCAATTGTTGAAAGAAACCTAAAAAAAACTGCTTAACCCTTGCTGGGTAGATTTCCCGTTCAACTCTTTCAGCTTCTCTAATCTCTTGGTAACCCTTTCTTCAGAAAATCCATACTCTTCAACCAATAAAGAAATCAAACCGGGCTCATCGATCTTTTTCCATTCTAGCTTGTAATCATCAGTAACTTTTATCTCTTTAATAGTATCAAAAACCTCTTTCCACTTTAAATCCGGGTAATTTTCTTTCCATCTGACTTCTTCAAAGATTTTTTTGAAATCGTTTCCATAAGCTTTCAATAACTTTAACCCTGTTTTTGGGCCGATACCTTTCACTCCACCAGGATTGTAATCAGTCCCGACTAAAATAGCTAAAACAATTAGCTGGTCAAGAGTCAAATCTAGATGTTTAAGCACTTTTTTTAATTCAATCTTTTCAGGCTTGACGGTCTGGTAAGCAAATTTTCCTGCTTTTTTTCTTTTACCTTCAATAGACAGGTTTCTGATCAAGAGAGGACAGCCAAAGATGAGATTATCGTAATCTTGAGAGATGGAAGCGTAAGCCGTTCCGTTTTTAACCATATAAGCAGTTTGAGCTTCTCCTTCAGAAGGAGCTTCAATGATTGGTAATCCTAACGCTCTGATGACTTTTTTAGCATCTTCACGCATCTCTTTAGTAAGGATTGCTGTCCGGGCAGCAAATCTTTTCATGCTTTCAACATCACCAGCCTCTTCAGCTTCTTTAAGCTTTAAGGATGCTTCAGTCTTTACTTGAGTTCTTTTTTCCCAGGTTTTTCTCTTGATCTCTGGAGCTTTTCCATCAAAAACAAAGACTAACTTCAACCCTTGCTCCATCAAGGAAGTAGTCCTGCTGAATAGGCCAATCAGATGCGAGGTGACCCGGCCTTTTGAATCTGTAAGTACGGAGCCGTCAGCAGACCTGATGGTAGTAAGAAATTGATAGAGGAGGTTCATCGAATCTATAGCTAAAACTTTTCCCCTTAATTCAGAGATGGAAATCTCTTCCTTAACTATTAATTCCTTAAAATTTAATCCCATTTTTTTAATAAGGCCTGCTTTCAATCCGAACAGATTTTTTTAAATTTTTCAGCACCCATCATCTCTATTCCATCTTTTTTACAATAACATTCTGGAATGCTCCAGACTCTAGCATCTCGTCAACTTTTTTAGTGATATCTTTTTTGTATAAAAATAAAAGAGGTAATTTTTTAATCTGTGCTTCCATATAAGCGGAAGACAAATCTTTTTCATCACATCTAAGCTTATTTTTGGCTTTACAAAAATAAATTAAGCTACCCACAACCGTAGGCACTTTGATAAGCAGATCAACTTCTGAATTTTTTCGAATGATCTCTTTTTGTTCGATCAAGATGTCTCTCTCTTTAAAATATTCTTCCAAGACGGGGATAAACTCATCAGAAACAGAAGAGATCCTTTTTTTAATTTTGGTTTTTTCTTTTTGAAGGAAGGAGTCTTGTTCTGAAGGTTCTTTTTCTTCTTTTCCTTCCTCTTTTCTTTCTTTATTCTTGATCAGTTCTAGTTTTTCTTTTTTGTGATCTGGATAGTTAGCCTTAACTCTATCTTTTTGTTCTTTTTTTAATTCTAGTCTTGGGTGGGGGTTTAATTCTTCTTTTAGCTGTTCTATTTTTTCTCCCTCTTTAAAATTGTTGGTTTGAAGTGATGAAGGAGAGTCTTCTAAGGATAATTTCGGGAATGTTTCTTGTTTTGCGCCTGTAGGTAAGCCGGGTTCAAGAGATTGAGCTAGTGATTGGATCTCTGGTTGTATTTGAGGTTGTACTTGTTGCTGTGTCTGTTCTGAAATAGGGGCCTGTTGTTCTTGTGGGGGGCGTGATTCTGTTTTAGTAGAAAGGATTTCTGTAATAATCTGGTTGGTTTCTTCTTCATCCAAAAGGTGCCATTTCCAGAATAGTTCTTTCTGTCCGCCAATGCTGACGTGTAAAGGAACTGCAAAATCTTTTAAGGAACGTAAGGCAATTTTGCTTAACAGATCTAAATTTTTTTCTTCAAGAATTTTTTTTGTTTTTAATGATTCTAATACCAAAAGGTCTTTAGGGTTCATATTTCCTGCAGCAAATTGGTATAGCTGCGATTCTTGTCCAGGCAGATAATAAAGGGGAGAACCTCCAACTTTTAGTTTAGAAATTTTCACTTTTCCACTAGAAGCCAAGTCGGAAAGGTGAGCGGAAGCGATCAGGATTTCTGATTGGATGCTCTTCGCTACTTTTGAAGGTAAAGTTGGACCGGTTAAATTCAAGAAATCAAGTATTTTATCTTGGGTAAGCATGCTCAATTATGGTACAATCTGCTTTAAATAGTTTGTGTAATTGCAGAAGTTAGACCAGTTTTCTTAAGGTCTGGTCCAGCTTACTTGATAGTAAGTCACATCGCCTTCATCATCTACGATTGCTAACAGCAATCTTTTCTTAGTGCTATGAGCAACCCGGTTCTTAGCGCTAAACTCATGCCAAGTATAAACTGAAGCTTCGTGTACAGGAAAGATAATCCATTTAGCGTGGTCTTCTCCCGGTTTAATGCCTCGGTCATAAACTCTGAAGTCGGCACCAAACTTTAAAGCGGTCTTGACGATATAGCCTCGGTTTCTCATGTCTTTAAAGACAACATATCTGATCCAGAAATTTGGTTCGACTTTTCGGGCTTTCTTCAGATAAGTTTCAAAAGTAATGATCCGATTAGATTCGCTTTTTATAGCTAGTTTACCTTTATCAAGCAGATATAGCCCTTCTAGTAGAGATAATTCGACTTTCCCGGATTCGGACAGAGTTCCAAATCGAGATTGATTATAAAGTTCTCTGGCTTCATCAGAAGATTCAGTAATCACTCGTTCTCCGGTCAGGATACTTTTTACAACTACTTTCTTCTTAGCTTTTTTAGTCTCTTCAGCTGTTTCCGTGTTTTCAGTTTTTTCAGCTTTTTCGGTTATTTTTTTAATTTTGTCTAAAGGAGTTTCAGGCTCTGCTGCTTCTTTAGATTTTTTTTTAGTTGTTTTTGCCATAACCAGTATTTTATCAAGGGTGTTTTTAAAGGTTTCGAGAAAATTAGCTTTTAGTTGAGAAAATTATGTTTTTAGAGAACTATTGGTTGAGAGAAGCGAAAAAATTAGAAAACCACAGAAAATTAAATCAAATCATCGCCTTTAATAACTCTTTAATCCGAGCTTTAGGATTTTCTGATCTAGTCGTAAAAGAACCAGAAACAAAATAATCTCCCCCTGCTTTAACCGCATCTTTTATTGTTTTTGGATGTATGCCCCCATCAACAATGATTTTTATTTTTGGATTTATCTTTTTAATTTGCTTAATCTTTCTTAGAGGCGCTTTCAAGAATTTTGATCCATAAAAACCAGGGTGTACAGTCAGGATAAGGACATAGTCAATATCTTTCAAAAACGGCTTAATGGTAGTAATTTTATTTTCCGGCCTTAAGGCAAAAGCGATCTTTTTTTTCTTTGATTTCATCCCCTGAATGTATTTTTGGGGTGTTTTAATCTCTTCAATATGAGGAATAAACAAATCAATTTTGTTGAAGTTTTTTTTAATCCAGATAAGAGGATTCTTAATCATGAGGTGAGCATTGTATCTGAACTCGTCACTTAACTTAAACTTAAAATCAAGAATTTTACTGGACACAAATTTGCCGTCTGAGATGTCTAAGTGGATTTCTTTAGTAGAACCTTTCAATCTTTTAAAATAGTCGTCTAACTCTTTCTGATCCTTGGCCATCACCGAAGGAAGGATTTTTTGTTTCATATTTCTAGTTTCTTAATCTTGTTGATTCTCCGGACATGTCTTGGTTCGTTAGAGAAAGGGGTAGTCAGGAATTGTTCAACCATCTGCTTGGCTTCGTAAGGATGAGCATACCATCCAGAGAGGCAGATAATGTTGGCATCGTTATGTTTTCTAGATAAACGAACTTCTCTTAAGGAAAAGGGCACTACCGCTCTTGCTCCTTTGATCTTATTAGCAGCGATGCACATCCCCTGAGCAGAACCACAGACTAAAATGCCGAGACTTTTCGCTACTGTAACTTTACGAGCCAGTTTACCGGCATAGTCTGGATAATCGTCGTTAGGGTCAAGAACAAGATTGCCCGTATCAAGGAAGGGAATGCCTTTTTTTTCTAACCATTCTTTGATCTTTTCTTTCAGCTTAAATCCGGCATGATCAGAACCAAGATAGATTTTTTTTACCATTTTTATAACCTCTACGATTATTCTTATTTTTTATTTTTATCTCTTTTTATCCTTTTTTAACACTGCCAAATAAGATAATTCTCTGTTCGGCAACTTTTTGGATCAAGTCTCGTGCTGGAGCAAGGATGTGTCTTGGATCGAAATCTTTAGGATTACCTTTAAGAAAATTTCTTACAGCAGCATCAAAAGCAATCCTTAAATCCGTGTCAGTATTGATCTTATTGATCCCATTTTTGACAGCTAAACTAATTTGTTGGTCTGGGACACCTTGAACTCCTTTTAAGTTAGCGCCATATCTTTCAGCCATCTTAACAACATTTTTTGGAACTCCCGAAGCGCCATGAAGGACCAGAGGGATTTTAGTTCTATTCTTTATTTCTTTAAGTAGGTCTATCCTTAACTTTGCTGTTCCTTTAAACTTATAAGCTCCATGAGAAGTGCCGATAGCAACAGCTAGAAAATCACAGCCGGTTCTGTCTATAAATTCCCGGGCTTTTTCGGGATTGGTGTAAATTATTTTTCTGGCAGAGACTAAGTCTTCAGTTCCTCCAATTGTGCCAAGCTCAGCTTCTACAGAAACGCCTTTTCGATGCGCCCAGCGGACTACTTTCTTTGTAAGCCGGACATTTCTTTCAAATTTTTCATGAGAAGCATCAATCATTACAGAAGAATAGCCCAGGTTTATGGCCTGTCTAATGGCTTTGAGATTTTTTCCGTGGTCAAGATGTAAAGCTATCGGAATCTGGTGTAATTCTGAAGCTGTTTTTGCAATGGAGTAAAGATAGTTCATTCCAGCATAGTTTAAAGCGCCCTCAGAAGTTGCGAGAATAATTGGGGCTTTTAGCTTTACAGCAGCAGCTACAACTCCCTGAACAATCTCTAGGTTGTTTATATTAAAATGGGCAACGGCGTAATTTTTTCTTCTTGCTTTTTCCAAGATTATTTTAGTATCTGCTAACATTTTTTTCAAATCTGTTTTTGAAGATTTTTTTTGTTACCTTGATCTGATATCTTTTCATCATCCTTTTTGCTTCTACTTCGGTCAACAATTTATTCTTTGTTCCGAGGTGTTGAATTACCGAAGAGGAATTTGCTTGCCCTAAACATAAAGCATCTGCAAGGGGATATCTTTTGATTATCCCAGCTAAAAAACCGGCATTGAAAGCATCACCCGCTCCGGCGGTATGGACAATTTTCACGTCTGGAGGAGTTAAAAAATAAAGGGTGTCATCTTGATAAGCGTAAAGTTTTCTTTTTCCGTCGGTGATTATGATTGTTTTAGGACCTAATTTTTGCAACCCTTTCAGGAGAGCGGGAAAATCTTCTGAAGAAGTTTTTAACAAGGCTTGGGCTTCTTCTTTATTTAGGATAATAATCTCGGAAACAGATAAGACTTTTTTCAGATAATCTTTTCCTTTAGCAGCCAAGTATAAAGAAGGATTAAAAAGCAATTTAATTCTCTTGTTCTCTTTAACAATCTCTGCTAGTTTATTAGCTACACTGAAAGAGCTTCCCATCAGGCTGCCTAAATAAATCCAGCGGGTGTTAAGCTTTGATCTCTTAAAATCTTCAGCAGTCAAGTCTTTTGAAGCTCCTTTATGAACATAAATGATGCGGTCTCTTTCTTTTAAAGAAGAAATGATGGTGGCATTATCAGTATTTTTCTTACTATGATGAAGGCAGATGTTTTTAATCTTATAATCTCTCAATTCTTTATTTACAAATTCGGCGTCATGGTCTCGGCCTAGTTTTGTAAGAACTTTTACTTTTAATCCCAACTTAGCAAGAGCGGCTGCCGCATTGGTAGCTCCGCCTCCAGAATGTTTCTCTATTTTTGTTACTATGACCTTATCTCCCAGCTTGATCTTGGAAAGAGGTTCTTCTATGGTTAAGAAATTATCTACTGTAGCTGAACCCACACAAAGTACATCATACTTTAACATCTCTCACCTCTTTATTATATACTAATATTTTATTATTTAAAAAGTATTCCCTAACAGACCAAAAAATTAATAAACAATCGGGTGGAAAGGGGTAGTATGGCAAAAACTAATGATGATAAAGCGGAAAAAGTAGGTTTTCATAAAGGTTCTTTAGCAACTTTAAGCAAAGAACGTGAAGAATTGATGAGAATCCTGCAGATAGTGGAGCAATTAATGCAGATGCATGTCAAAGAACTTAAAGACTTAGGAGTAGATCTAGTCGGTCAAGCTAAGGAAGAAGCTAAGAAACTTAAAGGAAAAAAGCCAATTGAAGATGTTCTTAATTAAGTTTTTTTAATTAATCTTGTTTTGATTATTGATTTGTTTTTGATTGATTTTTAATCTCTTTTTATGATTTTAATTTTATTATAAAAATGAGGGGAAATTATTCTAAAATGACTTCGCCACGATGAATCTTGGGTAAGAAATTTAAAATTTTTTGATCTTTATATTTTGCACAACCTAAAAATTCTTTCTGATATCTTAAGAGAATAAATCTGTTCTTATCACCTAAATCTTTTTCTAAATCATCACCGTTAAAATAGCTCTTGACTTCTTTTTTATTTAATTCAACCACATTTTTCAATTCTTTTTTATTATCCTCAGCTAGTTTCCCTAAAAGTTGGACACCTTCTTTACTTAATCTAATATGATTATCTTTTAATTCAGCAAAGTATAAGCCTAGTTTATCTATCCTTAATTTTTTTAAGTCTATTCTAGCTAAATCTTTGTTGACAAGGTAAATTTTTTCTTTATCGTTCTTCCCTTTCTCGCTCTGTAGATAAGCATATTCTTCTTCCGGGAAATAACCGTAGTCTTCTAAGATAATCTCTTTTATTTTTTTAACTTCTCTGGTGTTTAAGATGTTTAATTTTTGCATTTATCCCACACCCCAAACAGCATTATTCTTTCTTTTAATCTCAGCTACTTCTTTCATCACTTCTATTTCCATTTTAGATAAATGTTTTTTCAATTCTTTTAATTTTTTGAAATCAGTTTCAGGAATGTCTGTATATAGAAAATCACCTTCTTCAATCTGTCTTCCTATCGTCACTCCACCCATGGCCATGGCTACTTGCTTGCCTTGTTCAGCAAGAGTTACAGAATCTTTACCTTCTTGCATACTCTTTACAGCAGAAATCTTGACTCCATCATTTCTCATGATCGGATCTCCTGATTTTATTCTGCCGATCTCGATCTCTACACCGACAATTGCGGGATTGCTTTGCCTGAAAGTGTAACCTTTCAGAACAGCGAATTTGCAAGGACGTACTAAATTTGCTAACTCCCTCATCTCAATATCTTTCTTTAATTTATCTACAAATCTTTCGTATTCTTCAATAGTCTTATAGATAACTTCGTTATTGATGAGAGTAAGGCCTTTTAATTTAGCTAATTCTTCTAGTTCGGAAGAGGTCTTGATGTTAAAGCCAAGAAGCACACCTGTAAATTCATCTTTTTCTTTCAAAGATTCAAGCTTGGAAAGGTCTTTTTTTGATAATTCTCCTAACGAGGCTGAAGAGATAGGGATCTCTTTTTCTTCCAGAAGGTTTCTTAATGCTTCTAAACCACCGATAGTATCAGCTTTGATCATGACTCCGGAATAATCTTCTTCATTGTTGATGACTACTTCTCCGACTTCTGTCTGGACTTCTTGCTTTAATTTTTCTATATCTGAAGAATTAGAAGTGCTTCGGAGGGGCATCCCGGCTACAGCAGTATCTAATCCGGGAGCAGAAATTTTTACTCCTGTGGCGGCAGTAACTTCCTTAACATTTTTAAACTTACTTTTTTTCTCTCTCATCTCAGCTAATTCGGCTGGTTCTAGTAATGCTCTGACTTTGACCACAATTGGATTATCGATTGCACCGATAATCAAGGTGTCATTGACTTTTAACTTCCCGTTGTAGATGATTGCATCTAAAGTGGTGCCTAATCCTTTTTCTTCTTTCACTTCCAGAATTGTTCCTTTACAGTTTCCTTCATCGTCTACTTGAAGTTTCTTTTCCAGAAATTTTTGAGCTAAACCAGTCAAGACCATTAATAGTTCAGGAATTCCTTGACCGTTATGAGCAGAAACAGGAACGATGGCAATCTGTTTGGTATAATCTTCTACTCGGTCAAACCTTTCTGCAGGAAAACCATGTTCAGCTGCTTGAGCAACAAGTTCATACATCTTTTTCTCGAATTCCCCCTGCAGCTTGTAATCCATAGAATTAATGTTAGCTAAGAGGAGCTTGTTTTCATCCTTAACCCAGCCGTTGATTAGATCGACTTTATTTGCAGCAATAATGAATGGAACTCGGTTTGCTCTTAATATTTCAATAGATTCAATCGTCTGTGGTTTAAAACCTTCATTGATATCAACTACTAAGATGGCAATATCTGCTAAGGAACCACCTCTTTTTCTTAAAGAAGTAAAGGCGGCATGACCAGGAGTATCAATTGCTAATAAGCCTGGAACGGTAATTTTCATCTTTAAGGCGTCAAGCAATTTACCACAGATTTTCTTGATAGTTTCTAAAGGGATGATAGAGACGCCGATGGCTTGAGTAATCGCTCCCGCTTCACCAGCGGTTACAGCAGTCCTTCTAATCTTATCTAATAAAGAGGTTTTTCCGTGATCTACATGACCAACTACTGTTAAAAGGACTTTTCTGGTTGCCATCTTCTATTTTTAAGAGTGATTCTTTTTAAATTTAACTAAGACTTATTAGATGAAAACTTTTTAAGGAGATTCATTCAAACTCATTTGAATATATTTTATTTAATTACAACTTATTTAATTACAACTTTAATTGTTTTTAAAAATATAATT
>JAHJDB010000014.1 GCA_018812765.1 Nanobdellota archaeon | reverse complement strand
CATATTCATCCCTTACGATATATCTTAAGACAAGACTTAAACAGTATTTAAATATTATTCCAATCAAAGGCATAATTCTTTTTCTGGGCGGTCGTCATTATCTTTGCTGAGGTACGTATAGGAAAGCAACGATGATTACTGCTCAGATGTTCATCTCCACATCTTCAGAAGTAGAAGTTATAGAAGGAGAATTGCCTGTAGCAGAACCATATTCAACACTTTGGGGAGTTGTAGCTTTAAAAATAGTACAAATAGTGCTTACTGGATCACCATTAAAATCTATCACGCTGTCTTGAGGGTCAAAGACGATACAGACTTGGGTGTAGAGTTTCTGAAGGAATTTAGTGATTATGCCGCCGTCATTAGCGCCGTTGTCAAGCTCTATAACATTCGGACCAAACTTGCCCAGCCTTTTAAAGATCCATTCACTGCCTTCAGGACCGTTGAGCTGGATATTAAATCTTACCGCCTTGCCATTCTCATCAACGTAAGGTGTGAACTTCTCATCTTGAGGAGCGGTAACACCCCAGGAAATCTTATAATAATGTCCTTGAGCCGGTTCGTTGCTGTCTGCTTCACCATCATCATTTTTATCTTCATAACAGAAATTGTTGTCAACACAGACAAAACCTTTACTGCAGATAAATTCTTCTTCAGAATCTTGGTCAGGATTACGTTCACAAAGGATTTGGGTTGTTTCAGTAGTGTATTCTGCCTGGATAGAGCCAACAAATTGATAAGTTCCGGAAGAGGTTCTTACAAAAGCGTAAGCTTTTCCGTCTTGAGTGGAACGTTTTTCTTCATCGTCCCTACAATATTGAGAAGCTGCGAAAGCATCAAGATCTGCCCAGATACGTAGTCCTTCTTGATCGGAAAAAGCGGTCCATTCCTTGGTTGCCTCAGGTAATAAAAGGTTGGATAAGGAACGATAACTGCCTAGTTTTGACAAAGCTCCTAAAGTTGCGCCAAACAGTTCTGAATATTGGTTTTTTCCAGACAGTATTTGGTATGCTTTTACTGCCGTGTCATCTACCATTTTAGCATCTGCCCTATCAACTTTCTTTGTTTCACCATTAATAGTTACGATGAACTGATCGCCTTCTTTAGCGGTTACGGTTGCTAAATCTCCGTTAGGTAAAGAGATACTTTCACCGATTTCCACTTCATCCATGGAAGTAATAGGAACAGTTTTTGATTTAAACATCATGTCGATGTATGAACCTTGCCAGCGGGCGTCTTCAGCATCTTTTTTTAGTTTGTCTATCTGCTCGACCTTGTCCTTGTCAGCTTTTTCTTTTTGTTCTTTAATTCCTTCATTGATGGCTTTAGCAAGTTCTTCATCACTTTTTCCGCTTCTGTCTATCTTCAAGTCATCAGCTAGCTGGTTAAGTGTGTTTGAATCTGTAGCTACAGAAACAGTTCCGCTGGGAGCAAGCTCTAAAGATTTAGAATAAGTGATATAATTTTGATCGAACCGAGCATTTAAATCAGCAATATAATATAATTCTAATTTTTTTTGATAAGCTTGATGGGAATTGAGTTTTTCTCCTTCACAGCTAAAGGAGTTAAAGCAAGAGTATGCTTTATTGATCCTTGCCGTATTCCATTCTGTAGATTTAGGAGCAAAGGTGATGGGTTGGATTTGGGCTATCTGTTGTCGGCGTTCTTCTGCTTTCGTTTCGTCAGCAACAGCAAATGCTTCTTTTATTTGTTCATCAGTCCAGCCGGCAGTTTTTAAAGCAGCTCTGATCTGTTTATCGCTAAGCTGTTGATCTCTTTTGGATTTGACATAGTTTGGTCCTGCTACTGTTTCTTGTACTTGTTTTAGTTTACCTTGAGCACGTTCAAGAGCGGCTTTAGCATCATAATATTTTTGGGTGATTTTTTGATCATTAGTTATATCTTTAGTCCAGGCATCGTTTGCTGTATTGAACTCCTGTTGAGCTTTATTAAGAAACTCCTGAGCTTGTTCCAAATTCATGGACGTTAGGTCTAATGCAAATTTATTTTCGGCTGCTTCAAGAATATTTATTTGTGCTAAAGTGTCGCTATATTCAGATGCGTATCTGGATTCAACAATTCCTCCACTAGCTGTGGTTTGTTTATTAGCCTCATAATAACCAGTAAACTCTTGATATGCTTCTAATGACTCCTTATCTTTGCCCTGTGCTTGAAGAGTTTTTGCGATCCAATATTTTGGACCTGCGCCAGAATAAAGCTCTTCAGCAGTTCTAAACGATGCTAAGGCTACGTCGTAGTCGCCTTCTTCAAACTTTTTCTTTCCCCAGTTGTAAGAATCTAAAGCAGCTTGTTTTGCTTCTTTAGTTTTCTCATCAGCCGCTTCCCCAACTAAAGCTGTACTACGATCATACCACGCTTGTCCAGCTCTATTAACTGGATCACCCCAGAAGAAACAAGAAATCTTGCCCCAGAATCCTTCACAGGTCTTTTCTTCAACAACATCTGCATAAATATCTTCTGAAACTACTTCTTGAGCTAAAACCATATTAACTAACAGAAATATAACTACAAATACTAAAAACCCCTTTTTGTACATTATAATATAATTAATATGAATTACTTTTTATTTCTTTCCTTATGGCAAGATTTGTGTTTCTCAGAAAGATTTATATACATAATATTATGTACTCAGATACATAATGAAAACAGAAAGTAAAATCATAAATTTGTTTATCGAAAAAAAAGAATCCCTTACTATTCGTGAATTGGCAAAACAGATCAAGTCAGATTATAGAATTACATATACTGCTGTTCAAAAATTATTAGAAAAAAAGGTGATTTTAGCTCAGACAGTAGGAAAAAGCACGTTATGCAGTCTGAATAAAGATTATTATGGTCCTGAAATTTATATTGTTGAAGAAAAAAGGAAAGAGACTCTTTTAAAGAATAAAAATTTAGAAGTCTTGTATACTGAGATCATGAGCAATCTGAAAACTGCTCAATTTACGTTCCTCCTTTTTGGTTCATATGCTAAAGGAAAACAAACAAAACATTCTGATATTGACCTTTGTTTTATTAGTAATGATAAGGATTTTGAACAGAAAATTTACAACATTGTGTCTTCGATTCCATTAAAGATTCATCCTCTTATTTTTTCTGAAAAAGAGTTTAATTCAATGAAATTTTCTAGAGAACCGAATATTATCCGAGAGATCATACAAAATACTTATATTCTCTATGGAATCGAACCGTATTATCGCTTAAAGAACTTGTGATATTTATGTTGGATGATAAACGGATAAAGGAAGCAGAGACTAATGTGAGGCATTATTTACAAGAGGGCTTTTACTTAGTAAAAAAATTAATGATATTGCTAGTAAGATGTATCGAAAAAATAGTGATATTTCAATTAAGACGGCCCAAAAACTATTTGATATAGAAAACGAGGGATATAAACCATATTTGTGGGTTATTGTAACAGCTTATTATTCTATGTTTTATATAGCAAATGCAGTTCTTCTTAGTATTGGTTATAAAGTTGGAGAAAAGATTTGTCATAAAGTCACAAGTGATGCTTTAATAGTTTTTGTCAGAAATAAACTTAAAAAGCAATTGTTTGAGGAGTATGAAGAAATTAAAGAAGATGCTCTGGAGTTAACATCACAAAAGGCAAGATTTTTGTTGAGTTCTTTTGATTATGAGAGGAAAAAGCGCTCACGATTTCAATATAAGATGAATGAAGAAACTAAAAAAGGCAAAGCACTAATTTCTTTAAATAGAGCCAAAGAATTTGTTTTTGAGATGAAGAAACTGCTCTAAATATCCATATAGACTTCGCCAGAGCCAGAAGCTACCGTAGCCGGAGCGCTTGCTCCTTCATACTGCACTTTTCCTTTAGAGCTTTGGATGATACTGGTGCAGATGCTGCTGACAGAAGAACCGTCAAAGTCCTTGACACTATCAGCGGGGTTGAATTCTATACAAATCCGATTATAATCTTCAGGAAGATACTTGACGATCAAACCACCATCATTCTGGCCGTTCTCTAAAGCCAGGACTGATGAACCTGTTGCTCCAAGCCTCTTGAAAATCCATTTATCTCCTTCAGGACCGTATAAGTGAAGATTAAACCTGACTGCTTTACCATTCTCATCTACGTAAGGAGTATATTTCTCATCTTGCGGTGCAGTAACTCCCCAAGTGATCTTGTAGAAGCGTCCTTTAACCGGTTCCTTGTTGTCAGGTTCTAGATCATTATTTTTATCTTCATAACAGAACTGGTCTTCACCGCAGACCAGACCTTTACTGCAGACAAACTTATCTTCAGCTTCTTGATCAGGGTTAGGTGTGCAGAGTAGAAGGGTGTTTGATTCTGATTTTTCTGCTTGGATAGAGCCGACAAATTGGTAAGTTCCTGAAGTGGTCCTTACAAAAGCGTAAGCTTTCCCATCTTGAGTAGAACGTTTCTCTTCATCTTTCCTACAGGCTTCAGAAGCGAGGAAACCATCTAGATCTGCCCATTGACGTAGCCCATCACTATCAGCTGTTTCCATCCACTTCTTGGTGGCGTCAGGAACTAGTAGATTTGATAAGGACCGATAGCTTCCAAGTTTTGCAGTTAAGGATAATACTCCTCCGGCAATATCTCCAAAAGAGGTTTTACCTTGCACTAAGAGATTATAGGCATCTTTACCAATACCTTCCACGAATGAGCCTTGCCATCTTAAATCTTCAGCAGACTTTTCCAAGTCTCTGGCTTCTTTCAATTCTTTTTCGGCACCTTTCTCAGTATTTTCAAGAGCTTTTAAGACCGCAGCCTTATATTCTTCGTCGGTAAGTTTGTCTCTGTTTACGTTAAGGTTTGCACCAAGAGTATTAAGCTGTTCTTCATCAAGTTTGTTTATTGCTTCAGAAATATCTTTTTTATATTGTTCATCACTTTTTTTATCTTTTTGTATTTTAAATGCATCTCCAACTTTTTTAAGGTTAGTTTCATCTAATTTTTCCAAAGACGCACTAATCTTATTAGCGTATTCTTGTTGGCTTAGTTTTTCTGTCTGAACTTCTAAATTAAATCCTAGTAATCTAAGTTGATTGCTGTCTAGATCTTTTACTTTTTCGTTAACAGTGGTCTTATAATCTTCATCGCTTAATCCCGGTTCGATAGATAATAGATCACGTAAATCGGTATAATATTTTTTTGCGTTACTTCCCCAAACTGTCATCGCCTCTTTTTTTGCCGTAGTAGCCAGCTCTTTCATCTTTTCATAAGCTTCAGTGTTTGTTAATTGTTCTCCCCTACAGTTATAATTATTAAAACAGCCGACTTGTTTAAGGATTTCCTTCTTGCTTAATTCTCTTTGTGTTACTTCTGCAGGGGTTACTGCTGGGCCTAGTTGTAAGTTTTGAATATTT
>JAHJDB010000013.1 GCA_018812765.1 Nanobdellota archaeon | reverse complement strand
TGGATATAGAGTAAATTATAAAAAAACTTTTGTTAAAATTGGCTCTATAAAAAAAGTCATCTTGGCCAGTAAAATCTCCCGAGCCTGAAAGGGAAATAGGAAAAATACCTTTTCTCAATTATTATTGGCTCGGAACTTAATTATGACTAAATTATCTCTTAGCAGATTTTACCTCTTTGAGGCCATGACGACGACTTTTCTACTATGCCATTAAAATATCAAGCTTAAATCTCTATCTTCATTTTTAAGAAATCTGTTTTAAACATGGGTTTACTTCTTTTTTCTCAACTAATTTTAAAAGATTTCAATGATCTTAAACGTTTACTTTCTTTTTTTCTTAGTTCTTTTTCTTAACTTTTTTAGGTGCTCTTTGCAGCCTGGAGTAAAGCAGTTTGTCAAGTTCTGATTTGATAGTTCTCGCTAAATTGATATTATCTTTTTCTTCTTCTTCAATTTTTCTTAGAGCATTTAATTCTACATTTTCTTTGCTGATTACTTTCTTTAATTCTCTTTTTAATTTAACTTGGCCGATTACCAAATAGATCAGTAATCCAAGAAGAACAATTAGTGTAATGGTCAGTACAAAAATAATTTCTACCAAAAGTATGTCTATTCCAAAGATGAAAACCATCTTTCACACCTCTTTAAAGTTATTTTAATCATTTAAATATATTTAAATCTATTCCCTTTTCTTCTGGAAAATTTTTAATTTGCTGATCTTCTCAACTTTTATTTTTCTTCCTTCAAGGATCCAATGGTGATGGATCCAGGAAATTATGGCCATGATCAATGCGATTATTAAAGTTATGATTACCCAGAGTAATATAATTGGGAAAGAACTTCCTTTTTTCAAGCCAACTGCTTCAGTTCCTTTATCTAAATCAATTATTTGATAATCTGAACCAGCCACCGCTTCTTCTTTTCTTTCTTTCCATCTTAATCTGATATCAGCTTTTTTAATTAACTTGCCTTCTTCATATTCTTCTTTTTCGCCCAGATAAATTGCACTTAAGCTGTCCAGGAGAGTTTTTTCTTCTAGTAATATCAAAGTATAATTCTGTGGGGATGACTGGAAGGTGATATAAGCAAAAGTATCATCAAAACCATTCACAGTTAAGGTATGTTCTTCTAAATTATACAGGGTGGTATAATTTAGGCCCGGTTCTCCTAAAATCTTCTGTTCGATAAATCCATTTATGAATACCTTTGTTTCTGCTTCATCAATTTTATCTTCTTTGGAGAATCTTTCACCGTTAAACATTTCTATTATCAGGTTATAATCAGCAGTTGCAAAAACTTTATCCAGTAGGATATTTTTTCTTACCGCTAATAGTTCATTCTTAGAGGATTGGAAAGAGAAGACATGGTCCACTTTTAAAAAGTCCCCATCTTTAAGCGACTGGATCAAGACATCAAATTCCAGCTCGTCCAAATCTTCTTGGCCGTCATTGTAATAGAAGATGCAAACTCTCATGTTTTCTCCGCTAAAATAACTGTTTTTATCTGTCGATACACTTAAGCCAGAAGAAACATTCAGTGGAAGTAAGATTGAATCCTGGTCTTTTACTCCGTTTCCTTCAACAGCAGCAGTCAATTCCATCTTTGGAGGGAGGATCAATTCTTCTTCTGAAGTACAGATTTCATTCTCGATCTCCACATCAATAGTTGTAGTTTCTCCAACGTCTAAAACTGGGATAGAAACATTTTGAGGTTTTGACCAGCCTGGACTGATTTCAAAATTTAATACTAGCTCTTTCAATTGCTCACTGCCAGTATTGCTCACTTTTATTTTAACAGTAGGCTTTTCTTTTAGGCCTATGCTTTGAGGGTAATCAATGATGGCTAAATCTATTTTTTTCAATTTTTTGTACTCACAAGTCCTTGTTTCAGGAGGTTTATCATCTGTCGCCCCACATCCATTTAGATCAGTACAGGTTCTAGTCTGTATCTCTGAAGGAGGACATTCTTGAGGAGACCAATCCCCACACTCCCAATCTTCTGTACATGGAGCTATGAAGCCACCGCCTCCTCCTCCTCCCCCACCTCCTCCTCCGCCTCCAGGAGAGGGAGCAGGTGCAGGAGCACTAACGGTTAAGGTTCGGTTCGAGCTAGCGAAAGAGGACTGAGAGGAATTATCGTAAGCAAGACAGTTCCAGGTATAGCTTCCTTGAGTTAAGGTTAAGGTCCAATTGCTGCTGTTAGAAGTTCCACTGACATTAAAGGTCTGACTTAAATTAAAATTAGTGTTGCTTGAGCTGGTTATATATAAAGACAAGTTGATTAGTGATGAATCGTCGGTAGCATTACAGAAGAAAATAACGTCAGTAGTGGTACTAGTTTCAAAAGAAGCGCCGTTGGCTGGTGAGACTAGGGTAATATTAGGAGAGGTATCAATCCCTGGGGCGATGAAATTAGTTTTTTCAGTGTTATTGATATTTCCAGCTGTATCATTAGCGATGAATGTAATGTTGTAAGTTCCAGTTAGCAAAGGTATTGTAAACGAAGAGTTATAGATATCGTCGGAATTATCATCCGTTAAGATTAATTGTTGTACTGTTCCGTTAGGAAGAGTTATGTTCGCTAAAACTGTATCCACAGAAACATCATCCTTGACTGTAGCATTAATGTTCAGGGAAGAGCCGATTGTAAAAGTACTATTTTGGATCGGAGAGAGATTTGTAACATTCGGCGGTTTCTGATCGATAGTAAAGGTGAAATTAACCAGGGCAAAGACAGAATGGCTTTGGTTATCTACAGCTAAACAGTTCCAGGCATAGGTTCCTTCAACTACATTATCTACGATGAAACTAGTCTGGTTAGATGCTCCTGAAACATTAACGGTTTGGTTTGCTGCAAAAGAACCGCTTATATTGTGGTAAAGGGTTATATTGATTATGCGTTCATCATCGCTGGCATTACAAGTAAAGATGACGGTGTTATTATTGGAAGCAGCTCCGTTGGCAGGAGAGACTAAACTTACTAAAGGAATATCAGCAGCCTGGACATTAAAGTTTCTAGTTACAGTGTCGTTAATATTATTGGAAGTATCATTGGCGATAATCCTGACATTATAAATGCCGGTAATTTCGGTATGGGTGAAAGTTACATTATAGATATCGTCTACACCGTGATAACCAAGTTCTAACAGGAAACTGGAAGAATTAGGGGTGGTAACATTAGCAAGTACAGTATCAACAGCAACATTATCTTCAACCAGAGCTGTGATTAATACTCCTGTGTTTTGAGCAAAGTTACTAAAAGAGAGAGGGTTAATGATCCTCACGTAAAGGAAACCAGTATCGTTGGCAACAAAAGAAGTTTTTTCTGTATCATTGATATTGTTGCTGGTATCATTAGCAATGATTGTAATGTTATATTGTCCTATTACCAAAGGGATAGTAAAAGAATTGTTATATTTTGCACCGATAGTATGATTTAAAGTTAGCTGTTGCACAGTTCCATTCGGCATAGTGATATTAGCCGTAACAACACTTACTCCGATATTATCAGTCACATTTGCGGCAATTTCAATCACGTTTGAGACATTAAAGACTGTTCCGTTCAATGGCCTTAAGGCCGTTACGTTTGGCGGAGTATCATCAATTACTGTAAAGGTAGTTGTTTCTGTATAATTTTTGTTATTGCTGGTATCGTTGGCGAAGATTGAAACATTATAAATTCCGATCGGAGAAGTCAACGTGGTATTAAATGTAGTAGAATACTGAGCAGAGACGTTAGTCATGGTCTGATTGATCTTTGTTCCGTTCGGGAAAGTGATCTGGGCGATGACTACATCCACTTCTACATTATCCACAACCGTGGCATTGATTTCTGTAACTTGTGTTTGGTTGATGATATTAGGATTAGCGGTTACGTTAGTTACGTTTGGCGGCGTAGCATCTCCAACGGTAACAAGATGTGTTTCCTGGCTGGCAGTATAATTCTGTGTAGCCGTATAAATTACAGTGATGTTAAACACACCTAAAGAGCTGAACGTCGACAAATTTGAAATAATTGGTGCTCCCGAATTGATCAAAGTACCATTCCTGTATAGTTGGATCTCTCCTTCGCCGGTAACTCTTGTACCCGTAATATTTACTATCGACCCTACTTCTACGTTAATGTTGGCGTCAGCTCCGTTCAAGGTTAGGTTCACTTCCGAGACCGCTTTGTTGATGGTATAAGTCTGAGTAGTTTGGTTAAGGTTTCCAGAAGTGTCATTGGCAAACCAAGTGTAATTATAAGTTCCTACGGCCAAATCCGTCCTGTTGAACATATAGACACTGCTGATGTTCTGTACTTCTGAAGTGAAATTTGTTCCGTTAAATTGGATGATTACTGTTCCCATCGCAATGTTATCTGTCCAGGTAATGTTAAAGAAGTAAACTCTTCCTGGACTATAAGTGGTCGGGTCAGTAGGAGACTCTACAATGTTGGAGAACACGGGAGCTACATTATCGACGGCTAGGAAGTAAGTGCTTTCTGTATCATTGATGTTGTTGCTGGTATCGTTAGCCCTAAAGGTGATGTTATATTGCCCTAACAAGAGAGGAATAGCGAAGGAATTGTTATATTTTGCACCTATAGCTGAACTTAAAGTTATTTGTTGTACCGTTCCATTCGGGAAAGTAATATTAGCTGTGACTACACTCACTCCCACATCATCAGTAACGTCAGCAGCAATTTGGATACTGGTGGAGATGTTAAATGAGCTTCCTGCTGTAGGTATAAGATTAAATATAGATGGATTATTATTATCTACTCCTACAAAGAAAGTCGTTTCAGTATTGTTGATATTATTAGAAGTATCATTGGCGATAAAAACAACATTAAATTGGCCTTTCAAGTTAGGTATGGTAAAAGTGCCATTATACTTATCACCTAAGGTGTTAGATAAAGTTATCTGTTGTCTTGTCCCGTTCGGGAAAGTTATGTTCGCTAGAACTACAGAAACATTGTTATCATCTGTAACATTTGCTCCAATTTCTATACCTGTGGAGATGTTGAAACTTGTGTTCGCTAAAGGTATCAGATCAAAAACCAGAGGGTTATTCTGTTCGGTGATGGTAATATTGACATGGGCAGTTTCATTACTTACATCTAGATAAGTCGTAGAATTGAAGAAAGCAAAGAATTCGTGGACAGTTTCCACTCCTCCTGTGGCATTAACATACCAGGTTGTGTTACAACTGGAACCCTCTAGCATATTAGCAAGGCAGGGGAAATCTGCAGAGTTAGCCGGATTAGAAGAATTGGTCCAGAAAGGAGTGGAAGGAGTGGTAGGCACTACCCCTCCGGTCACCATTCCGGTGATCAGATTTCCATTGAAGATATCTTTCAGTAAATAAAGAATTTTAGTAAAGAAGGAAACTTTCTTCTTTTCAAAAGTGATAGGATCAAGAGTAGCGTTAACATTTCCACAGCTTCCCCCTACACAGGTTACTTGAGCGATAAAAGTGAAGAATTGATTCTTGAGGACAGAAATATCAGTAGTAGGATTGATTAGAGTTGCTTGCAAGATTCCAATCTTGGAGATATTTAAGATCCATGTTTCTGTTCCATTCCTATTTCCGGAACTATCCGTACAATTAATGGACCAATTTAACAATCCGTCAGGCAAATTAGTTTTGGTAAAGTCTTGAGTGATATCTTTCGTGACAGTCGTGTCAGTTTCATTGATTACTCCGTTGAAGATCAAGCTGCAATTAGCGATGGATGAATTATCTGTAACATTATAGCTAAAGATAACATTTCCGGTAGTTGTTACAGAACCGTTTGCTGGAGAGATTAGCTGTACTATCGGCGCAGTAAGATCTGGTCCAGGAGCTAAAGTGACATTACCTATATATTGCAATCCAGTTCCCGATTCTATTCCTTCTGGTGTGCTAATTCCATTTCCTTGTATACTAGGAATCACTGTAGATCCATTTCCTTCCGCCCAGATAAGGTCTCCTGTTTCCCAGGATCCACTACAATCACTGTTATCAGAAAATTTTAAGTTAGCTAAGTTTGTGGAGAAGGAACCGTCTCCTCCACTAAACACACTCGGTACAATGTGGCAAGTAAAATTACCGGCCATAATGGAAATATTAACATAAACAGTCATGGTGGCATTTTGGGCAATAGAAGAATCATTCTGGAAGACAAACCCAGCAATAGGTTTGGTGAGAGCAAGGGTAAAACTAGCTGATAAAACTAGGAAGAAGAGATACAGGAATAACATCATTTTCTTTTTATTCATATTAATTTACCGATCTCCTTATTTTTGTTGTTATCAGCTAATTTATAGAGGGAAAGTTTCCCTACTTTGATTTCTTCTGCAAAAGATTTTGCTACAAGTTTCTTGATGATTCTCGCTGTAGAAGTGACTGGTACCTTTGCTTCTTGCGCTAAAGAATTTAGATGAAATAATTGGTCTGGTTTACTATGAAGGGCAGTAATAATAGCTAAAGTCTTTCTATCAACAAGGCCTTCCAAGTACGCCAGCATATTTTAAAATAAGACTAAATGTCTTTTTAAACTTACCGTTTTTGGGATAAATATACCAAAAATGGTTTCTTTTTAGAAAAAGAGCTTTAAAAATAATTTTGGATAGTTAGAAAAAGAACTAAAAAAGGTCTGATTTGAATATTTTTTTTAAGTACAGTTGAAGTTTCAATAAAAATTATATTATTCTATTTAAAGTATTTATCGAAAATATTCTTAAAATCATAAAAATGCGTTGGCTATTTTTCACATAAAGAAAACTACTTTTTTTTAGTATCTTAACTAATCTTAGTTTAGCTTTTTCTCAGTTCTTCTTATTTTCCAAGTTTCCTAAATTTTCAATTTTTTTGATCATTTTCTTAATCATCTTGACCTTGCGGTATTTTTTAAACAGCAGAAGGATAACTAAGATTATGATTATCAACAGTAATAAGAACAGGGTAAGATTTAAACTTGATTCTCTAAAAGTCTGTTTCGCGGCCTTTCCGGCGAGATTTTCTTGTTTTATATCTTCAATCATCTGTTCTGTTCTGATAAAGAATTTTTCTATATTTGAAGCCGCCACCATTTTTTTTTGAAAATATACCAAGGCCTGAGCCTGATATCTTCCTGGGCTAAGGTTAAAAGAATCAAAAACAAATTTCTCTTTGATTTTAGATTTAATAAATAAGTTTTTTTCTAAAGAAGAAGCAATCTTTTCATCCGGCAAGGAAAACAAGATCACTTTTACAGTAATTTCACTTTTTACATCATTAAGTAATTCTAAATTCACTGTTGATTCTATGGAATTATCATCTTGTGTTAAAGAAAGCACAGCGGAAATTTCCGGTAAGACTAGCTTAGATTCCTGAGCTTCTGAAGGTATTTCTGCAGAACCTCCGCTCCCACCAGAACCACTTCCTGCACTAGCAGGAGTTTCTGTATCTAAAGCAACCTCTTCTAATTTTAGATTCTCTAGAAATTGTAATCCCGTGCCTAGTTTTATTTTTTCTGCAGAAGAAGAATATTGTTGTCCTTTAAATTCAGCTTCATACCAGATTGGATCTCCTCCTTTCCAGAAAGAATTACAGTTGGTGGTAGGAAAATCTCTTAAAACTAGATTATTCAGATTAGAAGCAAAACTGCCGTCGGGTCCGTTAGTGACGGAAGGATTTACTTTACAGACTTGTTTTCCGTTTAAAGGAGAATTAACTTTTACATAAACATTAACTTCTAAAGATTGTATCTCTTTATCAAAAATTAATATCCCAGCAACAGGTTTAGATAAGGCCAAGCCTGAAGGAAGAAATAATAAGGCTAAAGATATTAACAATATCATTCCGGTTATTTTTTTGGTTTTCATTTTTTGTTTTCCTTTTTAATCAAAACAGTTTGTACAAAGGGTGTGATTGAAATTATCATCTACAGTAATAGCATATCCAATTCCTAAGTCTATATTAAAATTATTCCCATCGTTCAGTCCTCTGACATGAGTGGTTAGGAATTCTCCGGAGGCATCGGATTTATCTAATCTTGAGATGGTCGGGTTTAAGGAAGGGGGGATATCTTGAAGGAAGCTTTCCGCTGAATAAGTTCTATTAAAATCATATATTCCATTCCAATTGGTGGCCAAAGTTCCATAAAAACTGGAATAAGGAGTTTCATAATTTAAGATGTATGGTGTGGGCATGATTCTTCCTACAATAGTCTGGTTAAAATAACCATCTACAGTTAATTGATATCCTTTAATAATCTCCAAATCAAAATTATTTCCATCGTTTAGTCCTTTAACATGGGTAGTAAAGAATTCTCCGGAAACATTAGATTTATCTAATCTGGAGATGGTCGGGTTAAAAGAATCAGGAATACCTTGTAAAAAAGTTTCCGCGTCATAGCTGACATTTAGGTAGATAGCAATTCTGTCAGAAGATAAAGATCCAAAAATAGAGGAAACTGGCGCTTCATAATAATAAGTAAATTTGCCCCAAGTATCATTGATAGCACTGATACAACTACCTGAGACTGCTGCGACAGTATAGTATCTTTTTTGATCTAGGGAAGCATTATAGTCTGTCCAATTATTATCTGTAATTCCATTTACAACTGTGACCGAAGAATGAACATTGTTAGTATCGAGATTAACTATGGCGGAAATGTTAGTTGAATAATAAACTCTAAAAGAGTCGCTTGTTCCGCTCCAATTCAGATCAACACTTTTATTATCGTCATGTAAAAAGGCATTCAAACTTCCTACAAAACCACTTGGGGCTGAACAGTTTGAAACAGGACAGTCGGAATAAAAATAATAAGTGAGGCTGCTTTGATTTACCGGAACCATCATTTGATAATCTAAAAGTTGGCTGTTAAATCCAGGTTTATCACTTACATTATGTGTTGTAAAATATAAAGTTTCTTCCGAATCCATCAAACCTAGATCAAAAGTAGTGTTGGAAAGATTATTGACTAAAGTATAAGCAACAGGAACATTCAGAAGAACAGTTCCATTAATAATAAAGTTATCTGTTAGATTAGTAAAGATGCTTGTCCCAGATTCGGGATGGCTTGCATTTAATCCGAGATAATTGTCAAGAGCAGTTACATTTCCTTTAGTAATTGGATTTAAGTTAGAAGGATATTCTGCTGAAGCATAAATATGAGGTGGACTGCAAGAGAAAGTTAAGTTAAATTCAGTCATCGAGCCCCCTGTTGCTAAAGAAGTAGGAGTGCTAGTTGTACCAGGATCAACTAAGATCTGTCCATAAAAACCATGCCAATAATCAGAACTTTTTGCGCTAGATAAATTCGCTTCTGTAACATTTCCTCCTTGAGCAATGATATAACCGGTAATTCCCCCCGGAGGATAAATGTATAAAACAACCGTAGTTAAGAAAAGCATGCATACTGAAGTGATCATTACTTCTATCCACCTTCCTTTCATAGTAATAATAAATATTTGAGGTTATTAAAATGCTTCGTTTTTTTTAATATATCTTTTAAAAGAAATTATCAACCAACACTCAACTTAAGGTACTAAATTCAGTATGAACTACAACATTTCCTTTCTCAGCTAATTCCATAACGTATTCTCTGACTGCTTTTTCTTTATTAACTTTCATCAGCATGTCTTCAATCTTATCTTTAACTTTTTCTAAAGGCAGGACTTCTCCTTCAACTTCAAAGGATTTGATATTATCTTGGTAAGTTTTTTCTATCTCTTCTTCAGTAACAATTTCAGAAGGGATGATATCTTTTACAATTTTAGAGATCAAAACTTTTTTTTCCATCAAGCGATTGATATCTGATTTACTTAGTCCTTGTTCTTTTTTCACTTTTTCAAAGAAATCTTTCTTTTCCATATTTACTTTTTCTAAAAAGACGTTCAAGGCTGACTCAATCTCTTTTTCTGATGCTTCTAAGCCTTGCCTTTGAGCTTCTGAAAGAAGAATCTCGTTAGGGATGACCACGTCATTCAGAAACAAATACTTCTCCCTTTGGTTTCCAAAAAGGTAGTATTCTTGATTAAATTCATCTAAAGTCAAGGAATTTCCATTTATTTCCGCAAGAACTTTACTTGGTTTACTGCTATTAGAACAAGAAATTAAAAAAAGACTAAATACGATTATCCCTAAAAGAAAAACAGCTCTTTTTATTTTCTTAACTCCCATCTTATTTCCCTATTACCATTGATGATGGTGGTGATGGGCCGCTTCTCTCTTTTTTTTCTTAAACAATGAGACCAATAGCCAGACAATCACTAAGACCATCACTACAACAAGGATTGGCTTATAATCTCTGCTTTTTACCACTAATTTCATTTCTTGAGTCAAATGCTTAATCAGGGCATCTTCTCTCGCTCCATAACGAGCATGGACGGTTACCTGAGGATTATCTTCAAAATCAACTTCTTCTAAGGTTGCTTTTATCTTAAATAATCCTGAGCTTCCCGGCTTGATTTTTTGTTGTTCAGCCCCTAAGCTTACCTTTTCACCAGCAATCATTAAGTCTATCAATTCAAGATTAGCATAAACATCCTCTTTTCCGATATTTTTTATTGTTATTTCAAACCTTTGCGTTCCTTTATTATAAACTAGACCGGCAATTTCTATTTCTGAATTATCTTCTACTGAGATTACGGCCACTTCCATTTTTTTTGTGATTAACTTTACTAATGATCCGGGAGTGTCTCCTAAAATAATCTTGCTGTCAGCAAAAATAGTTTCCTCGTCATCAACATACCTACTTAAATCCACCTCGTAAGTTACCGTTGAGATGTCCTTAGCTTGAAGAAAAAAGGCCTCTTCGTCTCCAACCTGGGCAACAGATTCATCGTTAACAAGTAAATCTATCGATAAGGCTTGTACATAAGAAAAGACTTCTCCGGTGTTTTCATAGACAACTTCTAACTGTTTAGTTAAGGCATTATAACGTACTTCCTTGATATCCACGCTGGGCTGGAAACTAGGGATCGGGAAAACATCTAAAGCATAAAGTTGAGAATTCCGGCCTTGACCATATTTGAGCAATATTTTTATTCCAGTCTGTTCTCTGATCTTCTTAGCGTTTTGAAAAAGATCATAACCGATGACCACTCCTGCTTTGACATCTGTTTCTTTAATAAAATCAATGATAAAGTCTGGGACGTTGCTGGTACCAATGAACATAGAAGGAAATTCACTGTTAAATAAGCCCGGTTCGATAAATTCTCCGTTGGTAAAAGTGACTTGTTTTGAGTCTTTTAGGTCTAGGAACTTTCTGACCATCTCCAAGTTATCTTTGTAACGGTCACCATTGTTTATTATTTCTGGACTAAAAGGAGCTAATCTATCTTTAACTGTTCTATCAACGCTACCATAAATGAGAATATCCCTAGTATTTTCTTGAAGGAATTGGTAAACTTCATCAATATTATTTCGGTCGACAAAAAGGACCAAAGATTTAGTTAAGATAGCATAAGGAGCCACGGAAAGAGCACTATACCCTAAAGAACCATCTAAGATGATAAAGCCGGAGACACTTTGCTTTTCGAGAGTAAGTTTTGCCAGTTCTAGATTAGTTTTTTTGGCATCGGTGGAGATAAACTCTTCTACTTCAAAACCAACCCCCTCTAACTTAGCTTTATAACCAAAGGTGAAGGGTTCTTTATCAGATTCAATTAATAATACTCCTTTCTTGTCTCTTGGAAGAACTTCATTGACTAATTGCAACCCTTGTGTTTCTTCTGCCACATAATGAACTTCAAGATCGTTAAGGCTGGCATACAATTGTCCAGAATAAACATCCTGCCAATTCTTAGAGTTAATCACTACTTGATCTTCTGCAATGACAACTGGTATAATTAAAACTAACAGTAACGATAGTAAGATTAATTTTTTCATAAACACCAAAATGCCCCCATTTTAATATATTTTATATTTAAGAAAGAATCTTTTATATAACTTTCGCTCATTTAACACAATATCTACATTAGAATTTATCTGAAATAGAGATGCAATAATCTTTTTTTAGAGCCCAAAATTCATTAATTCTTCAATCTTTAACCCTTTTATCTTTGCTGTTTCTAAAGAAACTGCCCAGCACTTACCAGTCTCTTCGATATCTTCTAACATGAAAAAATACCACGGGTGGTCAGGAAACCTCACTCCCACCCAACTTTCGGCACCAAACCGTCGAGAAAAAAATCTTAATTGTTCGATTTCTTCACTAGTAAAGTATTTTTTTTTATCCTTAGTAACCTTACATTCAATAGCCAGCCTTCTTACTGCATTTGCTGCTAAAATATCTGGACTGGGATATTTACTGCTGCCGCTTCCCGCAACCCTTATGCAAGCCCAATTATTCTCATTAAAGAATTTGACTAACTCCCTTTCTCCTTTTGTTCCTTTAGCTTTGGTGTTCATCGCTTAAATTTTAATTGCTTAAATTATTATAACATTACTATAAATTACTATAAACATACCAATTAACTTAATATTTTAAGTTAATCAAGATTACCATCTTAACAATAATTCTAAACCTTGATTTTCATAAAATCTTCTGCCACAACTGTATCATCAAAATAAGTTCTTGCTTCGGAAACGATTTCAGAGATACTTTTATATCTTTGGCTGATATGGGTTATCACTAACCTTTTAGCATTATTTTCTGAAGCTAATAAGGCCGCATCCATGATTGTCAAGTGCATATATTTCTCTGTTTTCTCTTTAATGTCTGAAAGATGAGTTCCTTCAGAAATCAACAAGTCAGCATTTTTGGCTAGATTGTTAGCTCCCTTACATATGATGGTATCAGCAACATAAGAGATCTTTTTACCTTTAACTTGGTAGGTTACTTCGGAAGATTTAATCTTCCTGCCTTTGTGCATAACTTCTTCTCCTTGCTGTAATTTACCTAAGATTGGTCCTGCCAACCCTAATTTTTCTGCTTTGGCTACATTAATCCTCAGCCGGTCTTTCTCAATAAAACTATAACCCACACACTCAGTAGAATGTTTTAGAGGTTCAGCAACTAATTTGAATTCTTCGTTTTCAAAGATCGTTCCTGAAGAGACTTCATGGATCTCATGTTTCATGATATCTTTTGAAGAAAAGGATTTTAACATATGGTCAAAGTATTTCTTGCTTCCTTTCGGTCCATAAATATGCAAGGTATGGGTTGCTTGATCTGCCCCCATGGAACTAATCAACCCCGGGATGCCAAAAACATGGTCTCCATGCCAGTGGCTGATGCATAAGCGGGTCACTTTTGCTGGCTTAATGCCGGTAATCCGCATCTGTCTTTGGATCCCTTCTCCACAATCAAACAGGATATTCTCTTTACCAAAACTGAGCAGAAACCCGGAATGATTCCTAGTTTTAGTAGGTTGCATACATCCAGTTCCTAAAAAAGTTATTTCAGCCATAGTCTTATAGAACGTTCTCCAACTCTTTAAGGTTTTTGATTTTAGGATGATATTCCCGAGTATTTTTTCTGTCAATCAGGACAGCTTTCATCCCTAAAGCTTTTGCCGCCATGATATCACTTTGAATACTGTCTCCTACCAAAACACAATCTTCTACTTTCAATTTCAGATCTTTTAGAACCATCATCAAAAACTTTTCATCGGTCTTGATCAGATTAATTTCATAGGAAAGATAAGTTTTATCAAAAAGCCCTCGCAGATTAAATTTTTCCATGACCCGATTGACTGAAAAACAGTCCGTGTTGGAAACTAAAATGATTTGGTAATCTTTTTTTAATTTTATCAATTCTTCTGCAACTTCTTCATAAGGCCGAGCCAACATCCAGGATTTGTTCCACAGACCAATCAATTGCTCTAATTTTTCTTCACTGCATTCGATCTGGAACTCTTGACACAAGGATTTGAAGGCCTCTTTCAACGATTCAAACTTAGTAGTCATCATTGCCTTTTCCATTCTGACAACATATTCTGAAAAAGGGATTCTAATACCCAAAATGTCTTTTACCTGTTTTATGGGGCTCCAGACCCCATTTTCTACTAAAGTTCCCCAAAAGTCAAACAAGATTGCTTTTACCATATTTCATCCCCCTAAAGCCTTGATTGTAAGCGCTTTTTTTATACTTTTCCTCTCTTTTTCTGATAAATCACTGTTTTTATAAGTTTTCAACCTTAACACCCATTAAATATTTAAACCATCTCTCTTTTTAGAATTAAAATGAAGCCGGAAGAAAAGCTGGAATTAATTAAGAGAAATTGTCAAGAAATAGTAACAGAAGAAGAACTTTTAGAATTATTAAAGAAAAAAAAACAGCCCCTAGTTTATATCGGAACGGCAGTGACTGGTAAACCACACATAGCTTACTTTACCTGGGTGCTTAAATTAGCTGATTTCCTTAAAGCTGGTTTTAAGGTAAAACTTCTTTTAGCAGACCTTCACGGAGCGTTGGACAATTGTCCCTGGGATGTCTTAGAGAAAAGATACAAGTATTATTCCGTTGTTATTCCTTTGATGTTTAAGGCAATAGGGGCCGACATCAACAATTTTGAGATTATTAAAGGAACCGATTTTCAACTAAAGAAAGACTACATTATCGACACTTTGAAACTTTCGACCATGACTACTATTCATGATGCAACTAAAGCTGCTTCTGATGTGGTCAAGTTTGGTGATAATCCTAAATTAAGTGGTTTAATCTATCCTTTAATGCAGGCTCTTGATGAAGAATATCTGGGTGTGGATGTACAATATGGTGGAGCAGACCAAAGAAAAATTTTAATGTATGCTCGGGAGAATTTACCTAAGCTAGGTTACAAGGCAAGGGTAGAAGTGATGACTCCTATTATTCCTGGACTAACCGGCAAGAAGATGTCTGCCTCAGACCCCAAATCCAAGGTAGACCTTTTAGATGACGAGAAGACTGTAATTGATAAGATTAAGAAAGCTTATTGCGAAGCCGGAGTTATTGAAGACAATGGGATTTTAGCATTTCTTAAACATGTCATCATGACTATAAAAATGGATAGGGGAGAAAAGTTTATTATCGAACGTCCTGAAAAATTCGGCGGCAACATAGAATTTTCTTCTTATGAAGAGATTGAAGCAGCGTTTGTAAAAAAAGAACTGCACCCTCTTGACTTAAAGAACGGATTAGCAAGAGAAATTAACATTTTGTTGTCTGTTTTCCAAAAGAATAAGGATAAACTAAACAAGCTTGATGGAGAAGCTTATGTTTAAATAAAAAGAGAAACAAAAATATTTTTTTCTGATTTTTTCTTAATTCTTTTCAGGCTTATTTCCCTTCAATCACAATCATGGCGTAATGCTTAAAATAAGTTTCTATGACTCTTTTTATGTCTGCAGAAGTAACTTTCTTGATATTCTTCAAGTATTCTTTCATCAATCTATAATCTTTGGTTAATTCCCAAAACAGGAGCTGGTCAGCCATCTTTTGCGAGTCTTCTAATTCTAACAAATAATCCCCCTCAATATAATCCTTAGCTTCCCGAAGATCCTTGACAGAGATAGTCTTTAATTTCTCCAGTTCTTTCAACATCAATTCTTTCACCACTTCAACATTCTTTTTGTCGATGGTGGCATGGACAGCAAAAAAACCAAAGCTTTTTTCGGCTACACTTTCAGTTCCAACATCATAAGCCAGCCCTCTTTTGCTTCTAATTTCAGTAAAAATATTTCCGCTTTGCCCCCTTCCCAGGATTCCATCGATGACATCAAGAACATAAGAGTTTTTATGTCTTCTAGGTACGGTCTTATAACCTAACACTAAGTAAGTGTTAATAATTTTTCTCCGGGCTTTTTTAACAAGGTTCTTTTTTTGGGAAGGTTCTACAATTGCAGGAAGCTTTGCTTCTTTCCCTCCTTTTAATAAAAAGTTCTTTTTCACTTCGCTCTTCCAATCTTTCACATCTCCCACTATGGAAATGACCATGTTTTTGGGAACATATTTATTCTTAAAAAAATTAATTGCTTTCTTTCTAGTTAGATTTTGGATTATTTTTTTATCCCCATAAGTAGGGTTCCGGCAGGGATGTTTTTGAAAAAGAGTTTTATTTAACAGAATCCATTGATAATATCGCGGTTCATCATTGACCATGTCTATTTCTTTAAGGACCACTTTTTTTTCTTTCTCTAGAATTTTTTCATCAAATAGAGGGTTTTGTAGGATGTCTGCTAATACATCAACGGCGACATGGAAATGTTTCTTCAGGACCTTAACATGGAAACAGGTTCTTTCATTAGTGGTGTAAGCATTAAAGTCTCCCCCTACCTTTTCGATTTCGTTGCTGATATCTTTATTAGTGGGTCTTTTTTCCGTCCCTTCAAAAAGGATATGCTCCATAAAATGGGCCAAACCTCTTTCTTCTTCTGGTTCATGGTTGCTTCCAACCTTTATCATCACTTCTACGACTACAGAGTTACTTTCTTTTTTCTCAAAAATGATTGTCAGTCCGTTAGGCAGGATTACTTTTTCCATCATTAAAATGTTATTTTTAGGGTTTATAATGTTTTGGGAAGATTTTTTAAGAACATAAACCTCCCTTGAATCGTGAAACTAAAACAATTTCAAAACCTGCTGGAAAAGGAAGAGGTCGACCAAACTATCCTATTCTCTTCTGATTCCAACATCACCTATTTCACTCAAGTAAAGCCTTCTCAAGCTATTTTGGTGATAAATCCAAAAGAAGCGCACTTTCATCTCTCTAAATTGGATCAATCTCCTCAAAAAAGAGGAATCTCTGTTGAAGAATTAAAGAAAGACTGGAAAAAAGACCTTTCAAATGAAAAAGTAAGAAGGATAGGCGTCAACGAAGAAAAATTAACTTACCATAAATATCAAGAATTAAAAAAAATCTTTCCTCGGGCGGAATTAGTTAACATTTCTGATCAGCTTAAACAGTTGCGTTCCCAAAAAACTACAGAAGAAATAAAAAAAATAACTGCTGCCTGTAACTTAACTTCGAAAGCATTTCAGGCCTTAATAGAGAACTATTCTCTTAAAAAATTTAAAACTGAAGCAGAAGTAGCCTTTTTTTTAGAAAGATACATCAGGAAAACTGGGGCGGAGCTGGCTTTTCCAACTATTGTTTCCAGCTCGAAAAATTCTTCAATTCCTCATCATAAAACTTCTTCAGCAAAATTGAGCAAAGGATTTATACAATTGGATTTTGGCGCTTGTTATCAAAATTATTGTGCCGACATGTCCAGAGTTCTTTATTTAGGCAAAATAACTAAAGGAGAAAAAGAAAATTATGAGCTGTTATTGCAGACCCAAATTGATACAATCCATCAAGTGCCTAAAGAAGAATATTATTTTTCTCTGGAGAAGTATGCTCGAAACAGCTTGGGAAAATATTCCTCTTATTTTATCCATTCCCTGGGCCATGGAGTAGGCATCGATATCCATGAACAACCTTCTTTTAATGAAGACGAAAAGCAAAAAATAAGCAACAACCAGGTATTTACTATTGAGCCTGGGATTTATTTCCCTCATAAATATGGTCTAAGGATTGAAGACACCCTTCTTTACGACAAGAAAATAAAACTCCTCACCAAATCTCCCAAAAACCTTATTCGACTGAAATAAGTGATTTTCACCATAAACCTTTTAAAATGGGGCGAATTTAATAAAAATAACAAAAGCTTTATAAATACCCCTTTGGGGCTGTAGTGTAGCTTGGCTATCACTAATGGTTTGGGACCATTGAACCCCGGTTCGAATCCGGGCAGCCCCATTTATACTTAAACAAAAAACAAAATAAAAATAGGAAATAAACAAGATAAATAACCAAAAATGTCAACCAAAACATCAACTAAAAGGTTCGGGCCAAGGTATGGTAGAAGCCTTAAAAATAAGTTTTCTCTGATTGAAACACAACAAAGGGCTAAGCATAAATGTCCTTATTGTAACAAAGACGGCGTAAAGCGGGTAGCTTTAGGTATCTGGCAATGTCGTAAATGCGATTCAAAATTTGCCGGTAAGGCCTATTCTATTTGAGGTTTGAAAAATGTATTATATCTGTTTTGATTGTGGAAAAAAAGTTGAAGACGAGTACACTAAAGTAAAGATTCGTTGCCCTTATTGCGGAGGAAAAGTTTTATATAAAGACCGCCGTAAGACAGTGACTGTAAAAGCAAGGTAAATCTTTTTTAAATTATTAAAATTAAAAATGAGCACTAAAATAAATCAGTTGCAGTTATTACAACAGAATCTACAAGCAGTTTTAACTCAGCGGCAACAGATTCAAAATCAACTGATTGAGTTAGAGTCTGCTTTGTTAGCTTTGAAAGGAGCAACTAATTCTTACAAGATTATGGGGCATATTATGGTTTCTGCCGATGGAGAAGAACTTTCTAAAGATTTGAGCGATAAGAAAGAGATCTGTGATATTCGTTTAAAGAATTTTTCAAAACAAGAAGAGAAGATTAAAGTGGACATTGAAACTCTTCAAAAAGAAGTGGTTGAAGAACTTAAAAATAAAAAATAAATCATAAAAAACAAATCCCCCGTTTCAATAAGCCGCATCAATTATGTTTCTTAACTTTAAATTTTGATTTTAAGAATAAGGCGTTAGGAACGTAAAGAACATCGCCATTCTCTGTCTTGATTTCTGTTTCTAGATAACCTACTTTTTCTACCATCCCATAAATCTCTTTAACTTCAACTCTTCTTCCCGGTTTAATGTTGCCGGATTTTTGCAGGATCAGCCAAGCAATAAAGTTAGGGATGACGTCTTTTAATCCTACCAAGAAAGTAAGGATGACTAGCATCAATACCGCTCCCGCTACCAGCCATAAGACAATAGACCTTATCAGGAAGTGATCTAAAACCCAGACAATCGTGAAAAAATAGATGACATAAGAAATAATGCTGCTAACCCATCTTTCAAGGTCTATGGTCACACCTACTTTACCCATTATTTTATTAAGTTCTATTTCTTTGAGAATTTTATGTAGCAGTTTTTTTGTTAATATTCCTAAGGCAAATCCACCTAAAAGGATAACTATACCTACTGCAACCTTTTGTAGGTAAGTATTTGCAGTTTCTACAACTCCATTAACCATAACTGCAAAACAGGGGGTTTTATTTATAAGTATTACGGAAATTAATAGCCTAAGTATATCCCTCTCAATTGTACAGAAATAATTAAAAACAATTAAAAACCAAGAAAAGAACTCTCCTTTAAATAAACACCCACAACAGAAATACAACAAATATATCCCAAATATTCAAAAAAATACAACAGAAATAATATGGTTGATTATAACAACAAAATTAAGGAACTGGAAGATGAGCTGAAGAAAACTAAATATAATAAGGCTACCCAGGGACATATCGGGATAGTCAAAGCTAAGATTGCCCAGTTAAAAGAGAGACAAGAATCTCGTTCACAACAAAAGACCGGAAGGTCTGATTATGGTTATGCTGTAAGAAGATCAGGAGATGGAACAGTTTTATTATTAGGTTTTCCTTCTGCCGGTAAATCTACTTTATTGAACAAGCTTGCTGGGACAAATTCCGAGGTTGCTGCATATGCTTTTACTACTCTTACTGTGATTCCTGGAATGATGGACTATAAACAAGCTAAAATTCAGATCCTTGATGTTCCCGGCATTGTTTCCGGAGCAGCTTCTGGCAAGGGAAGAGGTAAGGAAGTTTTAGCAGTAATTCATAATGCTGATTTGGTTTTGATGGTTATCGATGTAAACCATCCTGAGCATTACCCCGCCATCCTTAAAGAAGTTTGGGAGTCCCGGATTAGGATGAACAAGACTAAACCTGAAGTTTTTATCAAGAAAAAATCTAAAGGGGGGATCCAAGTAGGAAAAACTGTTCCTTTAAGCATTGAAGATAAGACCATTCAACAGGTTTTGAGAGAATTTAAGATTGTTAGTGCTGAAGTCTTGATTAGAAGTCCTATTGACGTAGACGATTTAATAGACTGTATTGAAGGAAACAAAAAATATCTTCCCGCAATCACTTGCATAACGAAAGCCGATCTTGCAGACGCTTCAACAATCTCTAAAGTGAAGAAAGAGACCAATGCAGATATTGTAATCTCTGCTGAACAAGACCTTAATATTGAGGCTTTAAAAGAAGTGATCTTTCGAAAACTTGACTTTATCAGAGTCTACTTGAAAGAACCAAAAAAAGAAGCCGATTTAAATAAACCTTTGATTATCAAGCGCAATTCTACTATCAGAGATGTATGTAATAAATTACATAAGGACTTTGTCAAGAAATTCAAATTTGCAAGGGTCTGGGGGCCTTCTGTAAAATTTCCTGGCCAGAAATTGATGCTCGGCCATAAATTAACAGACACAGACGTTTTAGAGATTCATATAACCTAAATCTACCAAATTTACCTATCAACTTTAGTGTTTTGGTTTTGTTTTATAGTTTCTTTTTTCCTGGAGCAGCCAGTTTCTCTAATAAGTTATCAAGCTTATCGTTTTTATACTCTGCTCTTTCTAAAGTATTATCATTTACAAAATGCCAAGCATGCCAAATAATTTCATTAGCAGGATGTCCGATGGGAGCAGCGTTAGAGAACTTAATTATCGTTCCGTAAGGTGAGGAAGCGACCGGAAGTTTGATTGAATAATCAGTAGGCCCTTCACAAGCCGGAGCAATAGTTACAGCAACGCCGTTAGCATATCCCACATAAGGGGTATGGATGTGTCCTGTAAAGAATTCATCATAACCATAGTTGCTTGACAAGAGATGGCTAAGAGTTCTAGGAAGAGCATTTTTTCCGCCTTCTGGTTCATGATGATACCCGATAAATTTTCCTGTACCTTGTTCTTTTACTCCTCCTTGTCCTCCAAACTTATGGCCGATAGCATCAGAAACAACAATCTTTATTTTATTCTCATTGTCATACTCTCGGACAATTCCTGCTAATCTTGTCCCTTCATCAGCTCCCTCTCTTGAACGAGCGTGGTTTCCGGACATTAAAGTAGTTTGGTTAGGAGCAATTTCTTTCACCATTCTTTCAATATAAGGGCGAATCGCTTCGTATTGCTGATCTAGGTTAGGCAAAGCGTTTTGGGATAAAGAATTGGTGAATAAATCGATCACCCTATCAAGAGCTGCCGAATAATCTTCTGTGCTTACTTGATCTCCTTTTGCAAGAAGATTTTTTTTCAAATAATCAGTAATCTCTTCTCTTAACTTTGGTAAAGGAGTTCCCATAAACTTTCGATCTGATTCTGTATGAGGCAAAACTCCGTCAGGAACTTCTGACAAGATCAATTCATCAAGATTATTATAATTTGTAGCTAAATAATTGATGGATCTATTGAATCGTTCATAATTGGAAGGAGTACCCGCAAAATTAGGGGCGCCGATATGGATATCAGAAAGCATGGCCTTAATTTTTGGCATCAACGAACACATCTGGCGAAGTTTTTCTTCTTCAGCTTTATATTTTGGACTTTCTTTTTTAAATGTTTCCATCTTGCGTTTCTGATCAGCAATCTTCATCAAACTTGAATCATCAATAGTAAAAGGGATGATGCTTCCGTCTTCAAGAATAGTTTCTATTACCGGTCCAGTTCCATGCATTTTTTTTGCAAACCGTTTTGTACCCCAATTTTTGTTCATTCCTTTATCATAAAACTTCAACAACTTATCTGTAGAATGCATAGTTGGTAAAGTCATGATTGTAACTATGGCAGGTTCTTCCCGGTAACTTCCATCAAGAGCTTTAAACTCTGGAGAGGCATTCACTCTAGTGACACCTAAACCTCCGGCTCCATGAGCGATAACAATTGTTTCAGGGATAAGGCCTTTTGATTCATGGACTATTTTTTCCAATGCTTTTCTCCATAGTAATTCTTGCTGAGCATCACTTAACCCGTTAAGGGAGGTTGCATTACTGCTGAAGCGAGTATTATGCATAACGAGGATATTTCCATTAATCACATTTAAATCTGCTTCTTTAAGGATGTCATCTTTCCCTTCTCCATAAGTAATATTAATCAATTTTGCAGATCCACTTACATGCGTTGTTAAACGATCACGGTATTTTTCAGGAAAACAATCAAAGAGATCCTTGATATATTGATCTTTAACACTTTTATACATCCATTCCGCTTCAATAGGGCTGATTCTTGCTCTTTTAGTGAAGATAGTTATAGCATCACCTTGTTCAAGCTGTCTTTCAATTACCGAAATCTCTTCTTCTAAAGGTTTTATCTTTTTATTTGTATCATTAAGGTTTTTACCCGCTTCTTTACGTTTGGTCTCTGAATTTTTCGTTACGTCTGCCTTATCTTGGTAAAGTACATTGAAAGAAGTTTCATCTTCTATTGTCTTTAATCTGCGTCTAAGATCGTCTTTCTGTTTTTGATTTAAATCTTGGAAAAGTCCGTCTTCATTTTCTGAGATCAAGCGATTAATGAATTCTTTCACTTTTGGTTTTTTAGATCTTAAGTGTTTAGTAAGCTTGGGTTTAATAGATTTAAGGACGCTAAGTTCCACATTAATCTTAGCAAATTTTACACTTTCGTCGGCCCTTTCTCTGCTGTAAACAACTACTTCTTTTTCTAGTTCTTTCAACTGATCCTTAAGGCTTTTAATGTATCCTCTTGCTTCTTTTGCCAAGCGATTAACTTTTAATTCTTCCTCGTACCTCATGTTAAATCTATCTTCATCACCGTGGCAATAATCTATCCGGGAGATTTCCATTCCTGAAAGGGTAGTCTCTAGTTGTTTGCTAGCCATCTGCTTACAATCTTCCCAAGTATTAATTTTTCCAGTCAACCATTTCTTTCGATATTCAGCAAAATTGGCGGCATCTTTAGGGCCTAATAAGTGTTCAAATAAGTTTTCAATTCTCGGGGAGGTAGGAGTTTCTTTTTTCTCTGGGTCTTGATCAAGAAGCCGCATCCTTTCGGCATTACCTACGCTATAAAGAGGGGGGAATTCTGGGAAGATTCCTCCGCTGATAATCAAATGATTAATCTGGTTACTATATCCATTAACATTCAGCCAGGTGTTAAGCCCTTCAGCGATTCTAGGATCAGAAAATCTGGTGCCATAACCTAATTCAGAAAGAAAAAGACGAGTGGTTGCTGTTCCTTTGTAGCCGGTGAATTCTTTAATTATATCTAAGAGGGTTCCATTTTTGTTTAGAACCCTAACATCAGTCTTTTTTTTCCCCATGTATACACCCCTTTAAAGATTCTATAGATTCTAATAAGATAAAAGAATGCAACTTCAAATATAAACATTACTGTTACCAAGAATAAATATTGATACAGCTGTTTTTTTAGTAGATAAGTTTAAAAAATTCTTTATCTTTATTATTAGTCCCGCAAACGTTTTTCCTGTTTTTCATATTTTTTTCACTTTTTTGTGTCCTTAAAATCATTATTAACCTACCTTTAATCTAAGCCTTATTGTTTCTTGTTTCTAGAAATTGTTTTTTTAGGATTATTGTTCTTTAAAACATATTTTCCTCTTGTCATAAAAAAGAAGTAAAACTTTATAAAAATACACCCCAAAACCAACCCATGTGTGGAATAGTTGGAGTTTTCAACAACCAGGACGCGTTTAAGCAAGTAAAGACAGCTTTAGCTGTTTTAAAGAATCGCGGAAAAGACGGTTTTGGTATTTCTTCTTTAAGCTATCTTCAACATGATCAGGACTTAAAAAACTTTAAAGAACCAAAAGAAAAAAAAGAATCAAAGGAAACAACAGAAACCCCTCCAAACTTTTTAGGACATTCCTTACATGCAATTGTTGACCATATTCCTCAGCCCATTAAAGGCAAAGGAACACTTACGGCTAATTGTGAAATTTATAACTGGAAAGAGCTTAATGAGAAATACGGTTTTAATTCTAAAAATGATGCTGAACTGTTATTACAGTTTTTAGATAAATTTAAACTGCAGAAACTTGATGAACTTGATGGAGTTTATGCTTTTGCTTATTGGGACGATGACCGGGTTTATTTAGCGAGGGACCTGATGGGAGTAAAGCCTTTATGGTTTTCTCAGGGCTCAGATAATTTTGCTTTCGCTTCAGAGAGGAAAGCTTTAGAGAAGATAGGGTATTTGGATATTCAAGAACTTAACCCTAGACAGATGATAGTTTATGATCTGAAGAAGAGAGAGATCCAATTTTTATTAAGAGGTTTTTTTAGTTATCTGCCTGAACATAAAGACAGTTATGTAGAATTTAAAAAAAAAACTCAAGCTCTTTTAGACGAAGCAATCAGAAAAAGAATTCCCTCCAAGAAATTCGGCTTATTGTTTTCAGGAGGAATAGACTCTACTTATTTAGCCAAATATTTTAAGGATCAGAGATATGATTTTACTTGTTATACTGCTGTCTTGGAAACGGAGGAAAGTCTTTCTACTGTTCTTCCTTCAGATTTAGTTTATGCTAAAAAAGCTTCAGAAGAATTTGGTTTAGACTTAAAAATAAAAAAAATCAAAGTGCAAGATTTACCCATATATCTGAAAAAAATAATTCCCTTGATAGAAGATTCTAATGTTGTCAAGGTAGGGGTAGCTTTAACGTTTTACCTTGCTTGCGAATTAGCTAAAGAAGATGGCTGTAAAATTATTTTTTCAGGACTAGGGAGCGAGGAGATTTTTGCCGGCTATGAACGTCATAAAAATTCTTCTAACATTAACCAAGAATGTCTTTCTGGATTAAGAAAGATGTATGAAAGAGATCTTTATCGAGATGATGTGCTTACCATGGACAATAACTTAGAGCTGCGTCTTCCTTTTTTAGATAAGAGGCTAGTTGATTATGCTCTAAAGATTCCTGAGAAGTATAAGGTTAAAGACAATGTTTCAAAATTTATTCTTCGTGAGATTTCTTTATCAAAAAAAATTCCAGAAGAATTTTCTTTCCGAAAAAAGACTGCTGCCCAGTATGGATCTAGGTTTGATTATGCTTTAGGAAGATTAGCTAAACAAACTGGTTTTTCTTCTAAATCATCTTATCTTAAGACTTTCTATCCTGAACATAATCTCCGGTTAGGGGTCCTTTTTTCTGGTGGGAAAGATTCAACTTATTCTGCTTACATTATGCAGAAACAGAATTATCAGCTTTCTTGTCTTATTACTCTCAAATCCAAGAATCCTGATTCTTACCTGTTCCACACTCCCGCTATAGAGTTAGCAGAGTTACAGGCAGAAGCCCTGCAGCTTCCCATCATCATCCAGGAAACAGAAGGAAAAAAAGAAGTTGAATTGAAAGACCTGGAACAAGCTCTCCTTACAGCCAAGAAAAAACATCAGATTAACGGCCTCATCACCGGAGCAGTTTTTTCAACCTATCAAAGAGACCGGATTGAAAAAACAGGTGACCAATTAGGTCTGAAAATCTTTTCTCCTTTATGGCATAAACCTCAAGAACAGTTGATGCAGGAATTATTAGATCACGATTTTAAATTTATGATGACTTCAGTGGCAGCAGAAGGTTTAGATAAATCCTGGTTAAACAAGATAATCACCCAGAAAGAATTGGAGGAACTAAAAAAACTAAACAAAAAATTTGGCTTCCATCAGGCTGGCGAAGGTGGGGAATTCGAATCTTTAGTGTTGGACTGCCCTTTATTCAAAAAAGCTCTGGTTCTTGAAAAAGTAGAGGTTCTTGAAGAAGACCAGAATACTGCTAGATTAATCATAAAAAAAGCTCATTTGATAGATAAATAAAATAGAGAAGTAATTTAACACAAAAAAGAAAATAACCTTTAATTGGAATTAAAAAAGTAACATGAAAAAAAATAAAGTGATGTGTTTTGGTACTTTTGATCTTCTCCATTTAGGTCATTTAAATTACTTAAAAGAGGCTAAGAAACTAGGCCATTATTTAATCGTTGTAATTGCTAGAGACAAAACCAAAGAAAAGGAGAGTAAAAAATTAATCTTTTCTGAAGGAGAAAGGCTGGAAATCATTCAAAGTCTGAAGATGGTTGATGAAGCCGTTTTAGGTTCTTTGGAGAACCATTTCAAAATAATTTTAGAGAAAAAACCTGATTTGATCTGTCTAGGTTATGATCATAAAATCAAGGAAGAGGAATTAAAAGAAAGGCTGAATGAACTTAACCTTGATCCTGAAATAAGAAGGATGAAGCCTTATCACGCTGAAAAATACAAGTCAACTTTAATCCGAAAAAATATTTTTGAACTTTAGATTTTAAAGACATCAATTTCCGTTGCTTAAATATTGTTACATTTCTTAAAAACAGAAGGTTTATTCCTCGCTGGGTCTAATATCTCGCAGCTTGCTGCGGTATTTAGCGAGGAATGACCAGAAATCCGATTAGAAAACCGGCGAACGCGAAAAGGAACAAAGATTCCTTTTGCGTACAAATGGGATGTTCTTTCCCATTTTGTATACCCCGGAGCTTGCTCCGTTGGGTAGTCGGTTTTCAGGATTTCTCGTTTATTTTTTTATACTGTATATAACATAATTATTTAAATAATTTAAAACTGTTCTTCAATAAAGGTGATTTAAATGATTATTAAAAAAACAGGTTTGGTTTTGACTTCAATATTAGGTGGAGCGGCAGCAGCATATCTTACCTTAATCCCTCTTACGGTTGAAACTCAGTCAAAGAATAAAAATAAAGCTTCTTCAGATTATCCTTTGTCAGCGAAAAAAGGTATCAAGGAAGTAGTAGAAAGGATTAGCTCTAAAATTGAAGAAGAGATTCTTCAAAATTGCGAGAAAAAAGATTATCTTACCTTTGCCGCTGAAGGACAAGATTCAAAGAAAATATTTACTTCTCTTTCTAATCTCCAAAATAACTCTTTGAATTTAGTCCAAGATTTTGATTATTTGGAAGCTTCTCGAGTAAATGCCTGTAGTTTTACTCTCGATAAATTAGTCACAGAAGGGAAATTAAAGTGTTATGTTCGTCATGGGGGCTCTAATCCGGAAAAGAGAAAATTTCCAACTTTCTTTTATGCAAAAGATGATGACCAGGATCCCGTTCCAGAGATGAAAGATTATTGGGCTCATCGAGTTACTCATGCTGAGGCTCCAAAATCGAAAGGTCTCACTGGAAAAGGAGTCAGGATAGGTGTTCTTGACACTGGTGTAGATCCAGAAGTGACTCAATTTAAAAGCCAGATTAAAGGATTTCATGATTTCGTTTACAATCAGAAGAAAGTTTACGATGATTTTGGTCATGGAACATTTGTTACAGGCATAATCAACAAGGTTGTTCCCGAGGCGGAAATTTTTGTCTATAAAATCCATGATTTAGAAGGTTTCAATTCTCTTACTAATATCTTAGAAGGATTTGATCAGGCAATAGCCGATAATCTGGATGTACTTAATAACAGCTGGGGCCTTTCTGAACCAAAGGAGGTGGAAGGTATGTCCTGGAATGACGCCAACAAAGTTTTAGGTGAGGCTCTGGAAAGAGTCGCTAAAAAAGGCATCCTTATTGAAGCTTCTTCAGGAAATGACAGTTATTATACTCACAAGATGGATCCAGAACAACTTCCTTGTGGCAGCCCTTACGTAATTAGCGTTGGAGCTACTACTATTAGAGGAGAAATTGCTGATTTTTCTGATCTTGATGCTCCGGTCTTTGCTCCAGGACATTTTGTTTATTCTACTAAAAGCGCCAGCGAAAACCAGTTTTGGAGCGGGACATCTTTTAGTGGTCCGTTTGTAGCGGCTGCTTTAGCTGTTGTTGTTGATTATGGCAAGAAACACAACCATAATTTTACTTATGAAGAAGCATATAAAATCATTATTGATTCTTCCAGGCCAGAATCTAGTACCATCGTGTTGTCTGATTCAAAAGAAGAATCTTACAAATTTAAGATGCTAGATTATAAAAGTCTGGTGGACCATCTTGAGAAAAATTATTAAATACAAATCTTTTATTTTTTTCAACTTTTTTCTAATCTTTGGTTTTAATTCTCTTTTCAATAGCCGCTTTCACCAACCCTAGAAACAAAGGAGCTGGAGAGGTCAATTTACTTTTTAATTCTGGATGTGCTTGAGTTGCAATAAAGTAAGGATGCACAGGCAATTCTACAAATTCTGCTAATTTTCCATCTGGAGAAAGACCAGAAAGGCTCAATCCTTGCTCTTGTAAAGTTTGATGATATTGCGGATTAATCTCGTACCTATGCCGGTGCCTTTCAGAGACTCTTTCAGAACCATAAAGCTTTTTTGCTAAACTTCCTTCTTTAAGCAGGGCTTCATAAGCGCCTAGTCTCATGGTTCCGCCTTTGTTTTGGATATCGCTTTGTCCTGGCAGAAAATCGATCACTGGATGTGGTGTGTGTGGGTCAATCTCAGTACTATTAGCATTTTCAAGGCCGCAAACATTTCGGGCATATTCAACTACTGCTAATTGCATCCCTAAACAGATCCCTAAGAAAGGCAAATTATTTTCCCGGCAATATTTGATCACTTCAATTTTTCCTTCTATTCCTCGATCCCCAAATCCCCCCGGAATGATGACACTATCAACATCTTTGAGAGCTTTTTCTAATGATAACTTCCCTTTTTCTATCTTGGCTGTATCGATAAATTTTAGCTTGATAGCTGTTTTTAGATGAGCGCTGCAATGCTTTAAAGCTTCGTTGATGCTGGCGTAACTATCTTCTAAAGCAGTATATTTACCGCAGATTGCCGTTGTAATCTTGTTTTCGAGGTTATCAAGATTTTCCACTAAATTTTTCCAACAGTCTAACTGAGGAGGACTATAGATCTGTAATTTTTTATGGAGAATTTCACTTAATCCTTCTTTATCAAAGATTAAAGGAATCTTGTAGACACTATCAACGTCGACTCCGCTGATGACTGCTTTTTCATCTACCCCAGAAAACATGGCTATTTTTTCTTTTGATTTCTCGCTGAGCAATTCTCCTGACCTTCCGATGATTACATCCGGCTGGATTCCCCTTTCCCTTAACATCTTCACACTCTGTTGGGTGGGCTTAGTTTTTTGTTCGTTAACTCCGTAAGGAACCGGAATATAAGTCAAATGAACATAAAGGACATTATTTTCGCCAGCATCTTTTTTCAACTGTCTTACCGCTTCTAGATAAAGTTCATTCTCTAAATCTCCGACGGTTCCACCTACTTCTATCAACATCACGTCCGCTTCTTCTTTTTTTGCTACTTCAAAGAATTTCTTTTTGATCAGATCTGTAACATGAGGAATATACTGCACGGTCTTTCCTAAGAAATCTCCCCTCCTTTCTTTTTCCCTAATCTCTGAAAACACTTTTCCCATGGTCAGGTTCCATTCAAACTTACAGGTAGTATCAAGAAATCTTTCATAATGTCCAAAGTCCATGTCTACTTCCCCGCCGTCATCTAAGACAAAAACTTCTCCATGTTCGATAGGGTTCATCGTGCCCGGATCCACATTCAAGTAACCGTCTAATTTCATGGGTACAAGGTTAAGGTTAGAAGAAAGTAATCTTCCGATGGAAGCGGCAGCCACCCCTTTTCCTAAACCAGAAAGAACTCCCCCTGTAACGATGATAAATTTAATATCTGAAGGATTTTTTTTAGACATAAATTGTCTCCTCTTTTCTTCATTTATAAGATTTCCGGACTTCTGGAATTTACTTTCAGATACCAATATTATTGATGGCAATTCTAAACTAAAACAAATAGTTTATCGTTAGGCCTTATTTTTTCTGGAACTGGAATAGTGATCCTAACTCCTTTTTTTGCCAAACCAACACTTCTTTCATTTAAAAAAATACTTTCAACTTTTATAATTATTACTCCTGTGGTTGGCCCGGTGATTGAGATTTCGTCACCTACTTTTATCTCTCCTGCTTCAATCTGAAATTCTCCCACCCCTTTTTTACTGAAATAATTTTTTACGATTCCTACTTGTATTTTTTTCTTGGTCGCTTTTGAACCATAAGTGCCGGACCATTCTCCAAGCTTATTTCCTAAATAGTAACCACCTTGCCAGAATCCTCGGTTGAATACAGTTTCCAATTCTTTCACCCACCCTTTAACTTTCTTCTGGTTATAAGTTCCGGCAAGATATTTATCAACCGCCTCTCGGTAAGTTTTCACAACCGTATAAACATATTCTGGCGATCTTCCTCTCCCTTCGATCTTAAGAATTTTTATTCCTGTATCTAATAACTGATCTAAGACGGAGATGGTACAAAGATCTTTCGGAGACATGACATATTTATTTTCTATCTTTAATTCGTCTCCTGTTTCTTCATCAATAATTCTATAAGCTCTTCGGCAGGATTGCAGACATTCTCCCCGGTTGGCAGAGAAATTGTAAGATGCTAGGCTCATGTAACATTTCCCCGAGATTGATACGCATAAAGCCCCATGTATAAATAATTCTATCTCTATCAAGTTCCCTTTAGGGCCTCTGAGGTCTTGGGTTTCAATTTCTTTGACAATTGTCTTGATCTGTTCAAGGTTAAGTTCTCTTGCTAGTATTACTACATCTGCAAATTGAGCATAGAATCTTACCGCTTCAATATTGCTGATATTTGCTTGGGTAGAGAGGTGCACCTCTAGACCGATCGAATGAGCATATTGTATGGCTGCCAGATCAGAAGCGATTACTGCCGTAACTCCTGATTTTTTTGCTTCTTGGCAGATCTTTTTCATGGAAGCAAGGTCTTCATCATAAAGGACTATGTTAAGGGTAAGATAGGTCTTAACTTCATGTTCTTTACAGATGGTTACAATCTCTTTCAGGTCATCAATTGAAAAGTTATTAGCCGCTCTAGCCCGCATGTTTAATTGCCCAACACCAAAATAAACAGAATTAGCCCTTGCTTTGATCGCCGCTCTTAATGATTCAAAGTTTCCTGCTGGAGCCATGATTTCTACAGTTTTATTATCCATTTTCAACAATACATCTAATTTAATAGCTCTTTTAAAAATTTAATGAGAAAAAATAGTGATAAAAGAAAACAGAAAATTAATCGTTATCTACTCTTGGAGCAAGAATAAAACTTAACAGCAATTTGTCCTTTACTTTATATTCTAGTTTCATAGGATAATCCGTATTGAAATATAAAGACCCTTTTTCAGAAAGCTTTCCACCAGCGATCATTTTCTTGAGATATTCTAAGGAATATTTTGCCTTGAACTTATCGTCTGTCTCAGCTTTTATAGAAGTTCCTTCATTAGGCTTTATTTCAATAAACGCTTTAGAAAGATCTCCTTCTGCCTTGACAGAAAGCTGGTTTTTTTCTCCCAAGAAAGTTACCGATTCCGCCACTACGCTGACGTCTTCTATCGCTTCACTTAAAACTTCTGAATAAGTCTCAATCATTATGGGAAAAGTTAATTCTGGAACTTTTTGTTCTTTATCTTCTATCTCTAAGGTAGGAATAGAAAAGGATCTGGTTGTATTGCTTTTCATCACTATTTTTAATTTATTATCTTCAGTAGTCTCTAAGGTCAGGATATCATCTCCCTTAATCCTTCGTAAGATTTGTTTTAGATTATTTAAATTAATAGAAATCTCCTCAGAGCCCTCTACTTGGTATTCAGTGAAACTGCTACTTAATAGCTTAAAGACTACCATTGCTACGTTAGCAGGATCCATTGCTACCATCTCTAAGCCTATGCTAGTAGCCTTGAATTTTGCTTCTGTAACGAGTTCAGAAATTATTGAGATGCTATCTTTAAAATATTTTGGTTCAGCTAAGACTAGTTTCATGATTACCCCTCAGAATGTTCCAACAAACAGCTCTTTATAAAATTTGTTGTTATGAAGTAGTATTAATAAACTTATTTAAGAACTAGCCTTTTCCCATCCTGCATAACGTGGGTATTTTTATAACCTAAAGAAGCAGCTAGTTCAGCCATCATCTTGCCTTTTTCAGGTTCGGCGTGAATAGGCATGATATGATCTGGAGTAACCATTTCAATCAGATCCCGATGATCTTCTCGGGCCCCATGGCCTGAAACGTGTACATCTTTAAAGATACGGACACCATCTTTCCGCAGTGTTTTTTCTAACTTTTCTCTGTTTTCACGATTAATATCTACTGGAATTACTTGACAGCTGAAGATCACTATGTCTCCATTCTTGAACTTAAACTCTAATTCTCCTTTAGTAATCCTAGATAAGATCGCTCTTGGTTCGCCTTGATGTCCAGTGCAGACAATAAGGTATTTATCTCTTCCTTCTTTCGCTATTTTATGCAATATTTTTTCTACTTTGTCCCGATGCCTAAAAATCTTAATATCCTTACTGAAATTGATGATGTTGATGTTCTCTCCTGCTTTTACGTACTTATCTAAACTTCTTCCTAAGAAGATAATTTTTCTATTCAGCTGTTTTCCTAAGGCAATGATACTTTTTAATCTAGCTAGATGCGATGAAAAAGTTGTTACGATCATTGCCTTTCCCTTGCTATTAACTCCCAGCATAGTGTCCTTTAACATTTCTCTAGCTACTGATTCAGAAGGACATTTTGTATGTGAATGAGCATAAAGACAATTTATGATTAATAATTTGATTCCTTCTTCCCCTAATTTTTTTAATCTTTCATAATCTGGCTTCTTCCCTAATACGGGCTGATTATCAAGCTTAAAGTCGTTAGCATACATAATTTTCCCATAAGGTGTGTGCAAGATTACGATGGCTGTCTGAGGGATAGAATGAGTTACATTTACAAATTCCACCGTGATCTTTTCAGAAATCTTGTAAGAAGAACTAAGATTCATAGATATTAAGCGATTAGAAAAGTCAATATGCTCGTCGCTAAGAATACTTTTTAAGATTTCTATAGTGTAAGGGGTGCCTACAATTGTAGCGTTTGGAAATAAGGGTGCAGCAAAAGGGATTGCTCCAACATGATCAAGATGTCCATGGCTGGGAACGATAGCTATAACCTTATCTTTCCAATCTTCAATAAATCCATAATCTGGAACGGCACTTGCTTTTAAGAGGGATTTATAAGTTTTAGAACTGACATCTTCCAAATCTTCTGTAAATTTGATGTAATCCTGCATACTAAGGCCCATGTCTAGAAGAATCACTTCATCATCAACCTTAATGGCTACACTGTTTCCTTCCGTTTTAGTAAAGCCACTGATGGAACATACTTCGATAGGCATAAGAAGAGTATTTCTTTTGAATTTAAAAATATACCTGAAATCCACTTCCTAAAATCTGCTTCCTAAAATTAAGACCACTTACTATAAACTGGTTTATTCCTCGCTGGGTCTAATACCCTGCAGCTTGCTGCGGTATTTAGCGAGGAATGACCAGAAATCCGATTAGAAAACCGGCGAACGCGAAAAGGAACAAAGATTCCTTTTGCGTACAAAGGGGATGTTCTTTCCCATTTTGTATACCCCAGAGCTTGCTCCGTTGGGTAGTCGGTTTTCAGGATTTCTCGTTTATTGCCTGAAATTTTACAACTAACAAAAAAAGTGTGCGCGGCAGGGCTCGAACCTGCGTAGGCACTAAGCCAATGGATGACTTACAAAGAGTTTAGTCATCGCACTCTGATGAGCACTCATCACTCCAATGCCTTGAGTCCATCCCGTTTGACCACTCCGGCACGCGCACGTTAATGGGATGAATAAGGGAAAATATCTATAGCTCTTTTATAAAATTATTGTTTAAAATAATTAAAAATAACTAAAATT
>JAHJDB010000012.1 GCA_018812765.1 Nanobdellota archaeon | reverse complement strand
CGGTTATGTTTAAGGTTAACTTTATAAAAAACTGAACTAAAAATAATGGTGATGAAACCAGATTTTACTTTAGGGAAGTGTAAGACAAAAGCCACTTATTCCGCTAAATTAAGAAAAAAAGAACAGTTAGACCTTAAAAAGATCAAAGACAAATTTGAAGTGATTTTGGAAACTCCTATCTTGCTGGTCTTAAAGGTTGAAGATGTTGAAGTGATTGTTCACGGTTATGGGGAGTTATTGTTTAAGAACTGTGATGATTTTAGTTTGATGGAAAGATTATCTGAACAGATCTATTCAGTAGGGCTAAAAAATAAGAAGGAATAGTTTAAGAAAAGCGCCCCGGACCAGATTTGAACTGGTGACCGCATGGTTACTTGCCAAACTTTTTTTTGGGAAGTCCCGAACAAAGTAAGGATAACAGCCATGTGCTCTACCGCTGAGCCACCGGGGCAGATAGTGGAATTGAGAAGCAAACCATTTATAAATATTTCTTTCCAAAAGTAGTTATATGGAAATCAGCGCCGGTCTTGAGATTGTAGGTCTAGCTTTATGGGCAAAAGAGCAGGAAATCTTGATAATCAACGATCTTCATCTGGGTTATGAAGAAGTCCTGCAAAGAAAAGGGATTTTAATCCCAAAATTTCAGGTTAAGGAAATATTAGACCGTCTTGATAAGATCATTAAAAAGACTAAACCTAAAATAATCTTGATCAATGGAGATTTGAAACACGAGTTTGCTACAGTATTGAAACAAGAGTGGACAGATAGTCTTAGACTTTTAGATTTTTTATTGAAAAAAGGCTTAGAAGTAATCATTATCAAAGGAAACCACGATCCCATCATTAAACCAATCGCTGAAAAAAGAAACGTAAAGATTGTTACCGAATATTTGATCGGCGATGTTTTAATAGTCCATGGAGATGAGCTCCCTAAAACCATCACAACTAGCATCAAAACACTAATTATCGGCCATGAACATCCTGCGATTACGATTAGGGAAGGCAGCAAGTGGGAAAGATACAAATGTTTCTTGAAAGGCCGGTGGAAAAATAAAACTCTTATCGCTGTTCCTAGCTTTAATCCGCTGTTGGAAGGAACAGATATCTTGAAAGAAAAGCTTCTCAGCCCTTTTTTGGATAATCTTGCTGAATTTAAGGTTTTTATTGTCAGCAAAGGAGAAGTTTTTGATTTTGGAAAGTTGAAAGACCTTAGCTAAAGTTTTTTATAAATTATAGAAGGTCTTTATGCTCGAACTTTCATCCATAACCAATTTTAGTTTGAGTGCTTCTTCCGGAGCTATCCATCTGTAATCTTTGTGTTCTTCTTCTCTGATCCTAACTTCTTCTCTTTGTTCTAAAAAAACGTGAAAAACATGATAGATAAAATCAAACTGCGGATATTTGACAAAGAATTTTTTGAAATAATTAACTTTTTTAGGTGAGAGCATGATGCCTGTCTCTTCCTTAACTTCTCTTACTATCGCAGCAAGGGTGTTTTTATCTTCTTTGTCTATCTTTCCTGCAGGAAGACCCCATTTATCCCCTTCGTTCTTGTAGTCTTGTCTATGAAGAAGAAGGATTTCATTGCCGTATTCTAAAAGGCAACTAACTACCTCTATTTTAGGATTAAAACTTTCCGGCTCTCTTTCAGAAATCATCAGTTAAAAATAATGCCTTTCTTTAAATAAGTTGTTAATAGATTAAATCTATTCTTTGACCGGCTCTTCTTGGGTATACTTTTCATGAACTGGATGATCCGAGCTGTCTATTTCCCACTCATCACCCTTTTCTTTCTTTTTACTCTTTTTTTTAAATTTTTCTTTTAACTTTTCTACATCTTTTGGTCTCATCATTTCCCACTCCGGGCTTTTCTGTTATACTCTTTTTGTTTTGCTTGATGATACTCACAAAAGACAATCCCTTCCACAGCTTTTCTTTTACACCTTGCACAGGTCCCTTCTTTTTTCCGGTCATGATAAGAAGAACGTCTTTCCTTGTTCAGCTTTTTTTTATTGAGATGATAAAATTTAACAAACCTGTTGGGATAATCTTTTTCTTCTCTTTTTTTCTTTCGGATTTTTTCTAATATTCTCTTAAACATTTTCACACCTCACTTTTGGCATCTTGGACAATAAGAAGTACCTCTTCCACCAATTAAAACTTTTCGCAGTTCATGCCTTTTTTTACAGGTTTTTTTACCATAAACAGCCAAATATTTTTGAAATCCTCCTGAGCCTTCTATATGAACATAATTTTCAACAGTCGTACCGTGGTGTTCTATTGCTTTCTTTAAGATTTTAATCAGTTCACGATAAATAGCTTCAATCTCCTTTTGAGACAAACTTCCCGCTTTTCGATGAGGGTCTATTCCGGCATGATATAACCCTTCTTGGGCATAAATATTTCCTATACCCGCAATAAGACTTTGGTCTACCAGTAAAACTTTCACATTAGATTTCTTTTTTTTCAGTAAAATCTCTTCAAACCTCTTTAAAGTAAATTCTTTATCTAAAGGTTCCAAGCCCAGTTTGCTTAATTCTTTTTGCAGGCTTTCTTTATTCTTTAATTTAACATGTCCAAACTTCCTGATGGAATTATGGGTAAGCAAAGAACCATCATTAAGATAGAATTTAGCAGCTACAAATTTTTCATAAGGCTTCAATTCATTCTCTTTTCCCTTCTTTGCATGATGAAAATGTCCAGTCATCCTGAGATGGACAAGCAGAAATCTATCCTTATTTAACTCAAAAATGATTGATTTTGCTCTTCTGTAGATTTTATCTATCCTGAAAGGGACAATTTTTTCGATTCCCCTATCAACAACTTTTGAATCTAAAACTTCAAATTTAACTACAGTCTTGTTAAGAATCTTCTTTTTAAGCTGTCTTACGATCGTTTCAACTTCTGGCAATTCAGGCATATTTCTAATAGGTTAGCCAGATATATAAATCTTTTTTTATCCCTTATAAATTAATATCTATTCTTTTTAATAGTTTCACACAACCAAAAACTTTATTAAAGCAGACTAATTATAATAATTATAAAAAGAAGGTATAAATATAAACGATGCATCCTCAACCTCACCCACAACACCATAGAACGAGGTTTTATATTTTTATGATAACTCTCGTAGTAGGTGGCATTTTCTTCCTTTTATTTATGAATAATGATAACGAGAGCGGTTTGACCAGCGCAATTGTTGGTTATAGTGCTCCGAAAGATACTCAACTTAACAGTACCGAAATCACTTCTGATTTTAAAGAAGAGGATCTTAAAGAACTGGTTGGAAATGAACTGGGAAAGAGTACGAAAAACGCAGACCTTTCTCTTACTTTTGACAGCTTGCCAACAGTAAAAAATAAAGCTAAAATAGAAAACCTGGAGCTTAAGTTTGACGGTCCAGAATCTTTAATTAAGGTAAACGGAAATAAGCTTGATTTAAACAACATTAATGATGTCGGCCTGAACTTAATAAATTTTGACGGAGAGATTGATTTTGAGAACAATTATCTCTCCTTAGATGGTAAAACAGAACTTATTGAGATCAACGGGATTACCTTCTCTTCTGAAGAAGCGATCGAGATCTCTTTAAATAATTTAGATTACCATTATCTTTCGGTCTCTGATATTGAGCTGAAAGGGTTAGAGCTTAAGAAGGGTTCGGGAGAACTAGAAATTAACGGAAGGTTGAATTATAAGCTTGAAGAAGAAAGCCTTAAGATGTTCTATTTCCGAGGAAGAATGGACGTTGATAAAGGATCAAGCTCTGTTTCTCAACTTAGCCTTGATGGTGAGGTTTTAGGCTTAAGTGTTTCAGGAGACTTAATGAATTTTAATTTAAGATAAATCTGTTGTAATCAGCTTTTTATAAAAACTCTTTAGCAAGACCAAAACACTTCTTTAAAACCTTAAGTTCTATTACTTTATCTCTGACAGTTTTTAGATTTATCGTCCCTTCATTTTTATACGTTTTAAGCCAATTTTCACTTAATTGTATGTTTTGGAGCAGAAAAGATTTGAGATGTTCTTTAGTCTTAATCTGATTATTTTTGATATGGTCAAGTAAAGCCGGAAAATAAATTCCTTCTTTAACAGAAACAGGTACTTTTTCAAACAATTCTTTTTTTAAGGACATTAATTTCTCCCTTTTTATTAAGAATATTAAAAAGTTAATAAAATTTATGTATTTAAATTATCCCTTTCTCTTCCAACTCTTTTTTTTTAATTTCTCTTCTGTAAGAAGAATATTTGTCGTTTAAAGAAAATTTAGGCGGTTTAGGTAAAATAGCCGGTTGATTGCATTTCGGACATTTTACTTCTAAAGTGTATTCATTGCAAGAATAACATTTATGGATGTGTTTAGCCATTCTAATCTTTTTCTCTTTCAAAAGAAGCTGTAGATTTCTTATCTTTAAACTGTTCCAAGATCTCTTGTACTTGTTTTAGGTTTTTTTCTGCTGGTTTATAATCCTCATCTTCAATAATCAGCTTAAACCTTCCGGCACCAAGATAAAAGAGAGTTACATTCGGAGAAACATCTTCTATCTTCTTTAAGATTGTTTTTATTTTCTGAATTCCGTCTGAATCGTAGGTCTCTAACTTGATCTCTCCTTTAATTTGAATTTTTTCTGGTTTAAATTTCTCTAATATTGCCGCAGTTAATTCTTTTGCTAATTCTTTTTCCAGACCCAATTCTTCTAAGTTTGTCTCTTCAGAAGCAACATCTCTGAAACAGAGATAAAGATGAGAATAATCCTTGAAGATTTTGTCTGTTATTTCCTTGTACAGCTTATCTGCTGGTTTCTTCAGTTTCTTAGACAGGTTTTGTACTAAACTTTCTGCTTTGAGTTCTTGTTTAATCTCATCTTGTTTCTCCAGCTTTTGATTAGAGTTAACTCTTCTTAATGAAAGGTCGATATGTCCTTTTTCTTGATCAATCCTTAGAACTTTACAGATGATCTGTCTTCCAACACTAACGTAATCTCGAAGGTTTCTAATCCTTCCAGGAGAAATCTCGGAAATGTGAATCATCCCTTGTTTTTCAAATTCTATCATCTCAACGAAGACAGAGTTAGGAAATATTTTAGTAACTTTACAAAGAACTAGCTCGTCTATTGCAGGCATCCCAGTCTTTTTATATCTCATAATCTTACTAGAAAGAGGCTTATTTATAAATGTTTTTGGATAAAGAAGAAAAAAAGTATTTTTTAGGGTTCTATTCTAAAACTTCTAAAACTCGAGCAGAAATCTTAGCCTTTCCTCCGGTCGGAAAAGTCATTTCGGTATTACAAACAAGGCAATGTACAGCTTTACAAGCATTGCTAAATACAACTTGTTCGTTCTTACATTTAGAACATCTTACTTTTATGAATTTGCTTTTAGTTTCTAATTTCATCTTATATTAATTCTACCCTCTTAGCTCTTAATCCGTAAGACTGGCAGCTGACTTTTTTGCATTCATTACAGGTGTATCTTAAATCTGTTTTTTTAGTGTTTTTAGCTCCAGTACGTTTAAATTTTGTTACTGCTGGTTTTGAATATCTTCCCAATCCACCAGTACCTCTAGCTTGACCGCGTTTCATAGCTCGATACTTTGAGCCTCTGCTCAATGAACTAGCAGCTTTCTTTTTATTCTGAGCTACTTTATGTTCGGTATGTTTCTTGCAATTCTTACATAACCTTTTCTTTGATTTAGGAATTTTCATGATTTTACCTTTAGAACGGGTTTCATTTATAAAGATTTCCGTTATGAAATGTTAAAAAATTCTTTATTTTTAGAGAGATTGAAGAGAAGTCTTTTAAACGATAATCTCATCTGTAATCGGAATTTATAATAAAGATAATTTCCCTGTAATCTCATCAATCTTTTCTTCTTCATCCGGACCGAGGGCAGCACAAGTTTTCGTTCCCGGAGCAACTACTGTTCTGCCGGCATCGGTAATTAAGGAGACAGTCAAATGAGAATCCTTAGCAAATTGAAAGTATTTGATGAGCTCTTTCTCATCTTTAACCTTAACGACTATCTTGGCCATTCCCTCCTTTCGCCATTCTTTAACTATCTTGGGATCAGATTTTAAAACTGCGTCTACAGAAGCATGCGCTGCTTGAGCAGCCAACTTTCCTTTCGGTAATTTCAGGTCTTGTCTAACTAAAATAACTTGTTTGTAGGTTGCCATATCTTAAGGAAGAATTTTATTAATTATAAAAAGGTATTGTAATCTTAATAAAAAGAATTCTATGATTCAGAGTTCCGTCCAAACTTCTTTTACGTCTCTTAACCCTTTTTCAAAATCAGTCTGCACATATTTTAACTTGTCATTGATATACAATTCGCATCTGAGGGGTTTGTAAGGTTCTTCTTGTTTATAGAAACAATCTAAAACTTGCTTTTGGCCTTTAGCATCATAACGAAACCTTTCCACGATTGTATCTCTTTTTCCATCTTTATCTGAATCAGAATAACAGACTTCATGCTCTAATCCTTCTTTTCCTTCTCTCAAACAAAATTTCTGATCCTATCCTTTCCAAAAACAATTGGCGTAGACTGTTAAAGCTCCTACAGCAGCAATGACTCCAATATTAATTACTGGAATTATTTTGTTTTTTTCTTTCATAGTCATCTTCTTCTTGTTTTTGAGGGTACTCTGAGATTTTTTAATCTAGGTTTGATTTTTAATCTCCCCAAAGAAAAATAAAATTTTTTAATAAATAATCTTACTTTGTTTTCCACTCTTTATCAAGTAGTCCGTCAAAGTACTTAACAAAGTAAGGCGCTTCAATCCAAACAGCGCAATCATAACTTTTATGTACTTTTTGATCGTCTGTTAAGAATAATAACATGTCTTTACCGTCTGCAATACAAAATCGGGCCGTACTTTCTTTGTTTACTTTTATCTTAGCAAACTTAGAAAATTTATCTATAGTCTCTTTGTCTGTTTCTGTAGGGACAGAAATCTTAATTGAAACTCCGTCTTTAGCAGCTTTTTTTAATTGATTAAATAAGATGTCTTGTTTTCTTTGCAAACCTTCGGCAGAAGTCATCAGGGAAATGCTTTTTTTAGAATTTTTGATCAAAAGCGATAAATGCTCATAAGCTTTATCTCGGCCTCTGAAAGCTCCACTTTTATCGGTAGGATCGATAAGCTTAACCCCTTCTTGATGTAAAGTGGTCAACTCATCTAAAAGGTCTGATTGTTTCAGTTCAGTTAAAACCTTATTCTTTTGGTCAGCTTCTTCAACAACTTTCTTTTTTACTCTTTCCACTACCTCTGAAGGCGAAACCGCCAAATATTTTATCGGTTTTCCTACTTTTACTACAATAAAACCTTTCTTTTCAAGTGATTCAAGAACATCGTATGCTCTTGAACGTGGAACATTAGAAATGTCTGATAGTTCTCCTGCAGTTGAAACGCCTCTTGATAAAAGGGCAATCCATAATTTTCTTTCGTATGAGTTTAAACCGAAATCTGTCAGTTTGTCTAAAAATTCTTTTTGAACGATCATTGTTAATCTGTCCTCCTAGGTTTGTGAGTAAATTTTACTAAACACGAAGAACCCCTTATAATCACAACCTAAGTCGTCAAAACAGCAGTATATTTATAAACCTTTCGGGCAGTTAGTACTCTTTAGTAGAAACACAACTCGAAACAGAATTATTCTTCATCTACAGTAAATAAGCGGTTGTCGTTTACTTTGAATAATCCTATTCGCGCACCTGCGTCAAGCCAGCCATGAGCATAGTTCAGAGCAGCAAAAGCTAGTACTAAATCTTCTTTATTTTTGTAAAAGAATTCTGCGTCAGAATAATATCTTGAAGCCATATCAAAGAAATCTTTTGCTTCTTCAATCCTTTCTTCATCAAAAGCTATTTCAACTTTATCTAGAGCTTCTTTAGTGATGGAAAAGTATTTTTCTAGTTTTTCTTTAGTTACAGTCTGGTTCATTTTTAGTAAAACTTATTTTTAATTACAATTGTTTTTAATCGACAAGAAATACGAATAAAATAAAAAATTATGCTGCTTTTGGCCTAGTTACAGTAATCGGTAAAACTCCTTCCTTAAATTCTTTTAGAGCAATTTCGATAGGATCGTACCTTATCTTTTCTAGTTCTACTGTACTTAACTTAACTAAAAATGGTGCACCCATGGATAACTGTAATGCCCGAGAACCGATCATCCTAGCTTTTTCGTACTTAGTGAATTCAAACTGTTCACTATCAGCACTTTCAATTTTAACTTTTTCTTGTTTCTTAGCCATTTTGAAACCTCATTTCTTCAAGACCTTGTTAATCTGCTCTCTTAAGAAAGCAGATTTTTCAGTAGCAAGGTCAACCATTTCTGAAATCTCATCAATCGTTAAAGAATCTTCTCCGCCTTTTTGCATAGCTGAGATTGTGCCTTTAGAATCTGAAGCAACAGTTAATCTAGCTTCACTGGCGTTTTCTTCTTCATTAGTTGGATCTACAACCAATTTTCCGTTAATCTTGTAAACGGTTATAGGTAACGGTTCTTTTGATAAAGGCAGAGATACCTTGGTCTTTTGTTTATAGTCAATAGCCCCTGTTTCAGGGTCTACAACTGGAAATCTTGCCGCTTTTAATGCTGTCAGTACTGCTAAACCAGCAGCATCAAAAAGGTTTCCTGCATCGTTGATAGTGATAATATCAACAATAACGAACCAAGCTTTTTCTCCAGGAGTAATGCATAGTTTTTTCATATCTATTGCTTTAGCTTCTCTTATTCCTCTATCAGTTACTCTAGCTAATTCGATAGATTTCATTCCTGGTGGGCCGGATTCGTATTCTTCGCTTGATAGAGGAGTAAGCTCGGCATTAATCATTATGCCGCCTTCGTTAGGAGTGTCGTTGTAAGGTTTCTCAATAGATAACTTAACTCCTGCCATAATGACAGTTTCTCCAATTCTTACTTTTGCAGAACCTTCTGCAGTCCAGGAGATGTCTGTTTCTATCTCGATAGGCTGCCTGAATTCAGTAAGTGAACGGCCGTCTAATCTTTTCCCCTCATTCGCCAGTTGGGCGATCGTTTCTTTATTTCCGTTAATCATTTTAATCACTCCTTAGAATAATGTTCTTTTAATGCTTTGACCTGTAGTTCGTAAACCTTTTCTGTAGCACCTTTTGCCATCTCTAAAGCTTTCAACAAATCTTTCTTGCTGATCTCTCCATCCATCTGCAATAAGCTAATTTGCTTGCTGTTATGCAACATTGCTACGGGGATGTCGGATACTTCTACATCTGGATAAGATTCCTCACCATAACTCAAGTCTGCTAAGACGGTGCCGTCAACTTGTCCTACTGCAATAGAGCTGACCAGGTCTTTCATTGGGATTCCGGCATGAGCTAAAGCCATAGAAGCAGCAGAGATAGCTGCACATCTTGTACCTGCATCAGTCTGAGGCAGTTCTACAAACACGTCAACTACTGAATTTGGAAAATCAGTAAGATCAACCACAGGCAAGAGAGCTTTTTCCATAACCATGGAGATTTCTTGCGCTCTTCTGCTTTTACCAGGTCTGATTCTTTCTCCTGATCCTGAGAAAGGCATCATGGTATAATGGCATCTTAAGATTCCTTTGGTTGGATTTGCTAAAAACTTAGGGTATATTTCTCTCGGACCGTAGACGGCTGCGATTGCCCAGGTCTTTCCACTCTTGAATGAAGCGGAACCTTTAGCATTTTTGACTACTCCTATTTTAGCTTCCATTGGACGCAATTCGTCGAATTTCCTTTTATCTAATCTTTCTGTGTAAGCCATTTTATTGTCCCCCCTCTTCTGTCTCTTCCGCGTATTCATTTCCTTCTGATTCTTTAAGGTCTGAACCATTGGACTTCCGTTCTGGAAGTGGGACTTTATTTTCTTCTAAGAACTTTTCAATCTTATCAGTCAATCCTTCTTGATGAGATCTCTGTTCGATAAGTTTAATTGCTTTTTCGGCTAATAGTTCTCCTTCTGGTGAACCTTTTAGCCAGATTACTCCATTTTGACCGACGGTAATGTTACATCCGGTCTTTTCTTTGATCTGAGAGATCATACTTCCTTTCTTTCCAATAACTCGGGGAACTTTTTGACTGTCAATGGTGATAAGTCTTCCACCAGAAATTTTGTATAAGCCCGGTTCTTTCATAGTTAAATCAATTAAGTTTTGTGAAGTCACGTTAGTTATTTTAACGACAACGTGATCTCCTATGGCCATAATCTTGCTTAAATCTTCTTCCTTTTTAATGAAACGGGAAGTAGCATCTTTGACGTTCATCATTGCTGAATAAGCGGTGGATGTGTTTACTCTCCAGCCGCTGAAAGCGATATCGATTATTTTTCCAATAATTTTGTCGCCGGGTTTAGGGACATAAGGTCCAGCCAAAGGAGTTACCTTGATGACTCTTCCTGCAGGGTATCCTAAACCTAAAACTTTAGAATAAATTTTGTCGTTCTCTCTGTAAGTGTTATCTCCAGGTAGGTAATCCATCCCTTCAGCAAGAATTTCGCCAGGGACAACAACACTCTTGTCTTGTACTAATATACTACTCATTTTATATCTTTATTTGCACTTAATATGTTTATGCAAATACCTCCAATATTTTCTCGTTATTGACTCTATTTTTGTTAGTCATTTAAAAACTTATTGGTTTTTTTGGCTTTTATGAAACCCTAGCCGTCTGCGTCATGTTTGTCATCGTTTATCGCAGATAAACATGACTTGACCAGACGGAAGATACCCTGTTCCTATACAAAGTACAGAGTTATGGTCTCTGTAGTAGGATATGGTTTCATATTAAGCCGTTTTTTTCACTTCAAGGTAGAATTAAGGACTTAATCCCCTTTATTCATTCTCAACGACAGTATTGCCATGAGTTAAAGAATTTAAATGGTCAATGAACTCTTGCTGAAAACCGGCCGGAACCTCAACCTTCACTTCCCATTCACCAGAATTAGTCCAGTTTTCATTTAAAATCTTAGCATTATTCTTGACCCACTGGTAGATCTTGCCGATATATTCTGCAGGAATAGTTAAAGTCATCCTCTTCTGTTCAATCTTAATCGGGATAATCGGCCTTAATTTAGAGATTATTTCTTCGAATTGTTCTTCTACAGTCCGATTATAATCTAAATTTATTTTCCCCTGCTCTAAAGCTGCCTCTATCCTATTAGGCGGATGAGGAAAACCAGTTTTAGGATCTACTGCTTGTTTATGGATTATCTGGATTAACTTTTTTTTCGCCTGCTCTCTTTCCGCAGACCTATGTTCAGAAGTAGATTGGATCTCCCCGTATTTTAAAATATAATCAGCAATCACGTTAACATCTGTTGTTTTGAACGCTTCTTCTAATTTTTCTTCAGATGCGATCAATCCTTTTTTAGCATCTGTAAACACATTATTTGCTAACAGAACTTCTCTTAAATCAGCCACTTTTCCTTTTTTGTATTCAAGCGCCGTATCAGGATCTATAGAAATTTCAAAATTATGCCCAAACTTTTTTATCCGGGCCAGATTTATTTTTTCTTCCATCTTTGATCTCTTTTTTTCGCAATCAAGAAGAATTGTTTGTCTTTTTGGTGTAAAAAATCAAAATAAAATAAAAGTTAACAAAACTTTAACTAAACAATTCATTTGGCTAACTTTTTCAGATCGTCGTTGCTTAATTTGGTAAACCGTTTATCCTTATTATCAACGTAGACTGCGTCGACCCTGTCAAAGTTAAACTCATTTTTCAGGAATCCTTTTAACAGCTCAATTCCTAATCTTAATCCTTCATCTACAGACATGCTTGATCTATACTTCTTCTGAAGCAAAGGTTCAATCTCTGATTCTCCTTCTCCGATCACTGCAGCTTTATATTGGTAATAAAGACCGTATGGCTCAGTTAAAAATAATCTCACTTCTCCGTCTTCTTCAACCCCTCCGACAAGCATCGAAACACCAAACGGCCTAAGACCCGCAGATTGGGTGCAGATCTGTTTAAGGTCGCAAATTTCTTTGACGACAGACAAGATATCAATCTTTGAATCGTAAGTGACAGCATGCTGTTGTGCTTTCAATTGGGTCCTATCAACAAGAACTCTCGCATCAGAAATAATTCCAGAAGCTGTAGCTCCGATGTGGTCGTCTATTTTGAAAGTTTTTTCAATAGCTTCAGGAACCATCAGCTTTGATGTTACTCTCTTATCAACTACAAGTACTACTCCGTCTTTACAAGCGATTCCGATTGCTGTAGACCCCTGCCTAACTGTTTTTTTAGCGTACTCTACTTGCAATAATCTTCCGTCAGGAGAAAACATGGTTATTGAGCGGTCATAGCCCATTTTGTCAACTATCTGTTTATTCATTTTTGATGCACCTCATAACACATAAATATTTATTTTATAAATATCCTTTTACTTTTTTTAATCCACCGGACGTAATCAATGATTTGATTATCACGGGCGTATTTTTAATCTTTTCGCTTAAAGTTAAGGCTGCTTTAAGCTCATCAACAAATTTGTTATTAACCTTGACAACAAACCTTTGTTTTTCAAGATTGAAATTCTCTTTCAACATTATTGGGGAAGCTTTTGACAAACCCAGCTGTCCAAAAAATTCTTTCAAGGCGCTCTCAACAGTATCCTTAACATCGGTAAGAGAAAATTTCTTTTCCGAGACGATCTCGAAAACAACGTACCTTTTTTTTTCTCTTAAAGATGGCAGCAACCTCATTCTACTAACTCTTCTTCCTCTACTAACTCTTCTTCGTCAACAGAAGGTTTTTCCTCAGCTTTTTTAGATTCGGTTTCTGTTTCTGTTTCTGCAGGTTCAACCACTTCAATCTTTCCAAATTTTCCCGAGGAAAGCTGCTTTTCTCCTTTATAATCAGAACACCATCCGTTCTGCAGATGAATCTTGTCTCCAACATTAATTCTGTCCACATCGTCAGTCCAGAGGGTAAGCTTAATCTCTCCGGAAGGATCTTTAATTTTAGCATTACAGACTTTGCCGGTTTTGCCAAACTTTTCAAAAGTTCTGGGTTCAGATTTCTCTGTTACGGTGGCTACTATGTCAATTTTTCCTTGATTTGGTTGTATGTCTTTGATTTCCATAATCCCGATTAATCCAGGCTCTATTTTATATAGTTTTCCCTATTAAAGAATCAATTGCCTCTCTCTAATCTATCTCTTAACTGAACAATATGAGCATAATATCTTTGTCTGACTTTTTCAGGAAGCTTTTGATAATCTTTATAAATTTTCAAGTAGTTCTTTTTTCTCTCTTCTAGGTTGCCCTCATCAGCCCTTTCAAGCATTTTTTCTATTTCTTTTTCTGCTTTAAGATTTTCTTCTATCTTTTCTCTTATCCGAGTGACTTGCGAAAAGAAGTTCTGTTTTTTCTTCTCTGAAACTTTCAGGTATAAGTTATAAATGCCGAGGTAGTCTTTTTTCAACAAGTCGTAATACTCTTCATCAACTTCCACACTTAATTTCTTTAGTTTTCTTCTTAACCTGTTCGGAGCATAACCTAGCTGCCAATAGATATAAATTCCGCCTAAGGCTACTAACAGAGCTAAGGAAGATAAGGTGATTGTTCTTATTGGTCCAGGCTTAGTGATTGCTTCTGGAATGAACTCAGGATATTTTGTAGTTGGAGGAGAAGGTTTTTCTGAGATCGGAGCAACAATAACTTCACAGCTTCTTGACTTTAAAGGGATTGTAGTATAAATCACTTCTCCGACTTCGCCGGCAGCTTTCTTGTCTACGCAATCGTTAAGATCGTAGCATTCCCTGGTCTCTTGGCCGGAGATGCAGGCACTCCAGGAACCGCATTGCCATGATTGGGTGCATTTTGGAAGGTCGGTCTCATCATTATCGTTGGCAGATTCACAGCCGGGATCGTCAGGATAATCTATCTTTCCATCATTATCATTATCTTTTTTATCGTTACATTGCATCTTAGTGCTGATGCCCCCTCCTCCGCCACCTCCTCCTCCGGTAGAAGAAGAAGAACTAGTTGCATTAGTACAGGAAGCTGTGCTGATGGTTTGACAACTGTTAGTACAAGCCAAAGAGCCGCTATTAGATCCGTAACTGCTACATGTTAGTCCATTAAAGTTTGAACCATCGCACACTTCTGTTCCGGTGATCTGTCCATCTCCACAGACAGAAGTGCTTAGCAAAGGCAGATAGTCTCCGCCGGTAAAGTTGTTTGAGTTATTGTAAGGTACTAATGTATCTCCAACACCATCGTTAGATACATTTGGAATTCCTGCCAGAGTTGCATTTCCATCATCAGAACCGTTGTAGTTACTCCAGAAGTTCCCTCCTGTACAATTGTCACCGAGTATATTTACGGTTGAACTTGAGCAGGCATAAGTTGTGTTCCAATAGTTCGTACCGTTATCTATGGCATTATTAGTGTTATTGAAATAGTTATTGTAGATGGTATTGTTGTATGAGGAAGTTAAATTTATACCTAAACTGTTATTTGTGATTGTGTTGGTGTAAATCCTGTTATCAAAAGAAGCACCTAAAACAATTCCCAGAGTGCCGTTGTAGATAGTATTGTTGTAAACAAAGCTGTTATTGGAATTATCTAAGTAAATGTTTCCATCAGTATTATTGTAAACTGTGTTGTTTTGGAAAGTGTTATTGGTTGAAAGATGGTTATAAATACCAACAGCGACGTTATCAAATATTTTGCTGTCTTTTACAGTGTTAAGAGAACCAAAAGAAATGTAAAATCCGGTTGTAAAATTTTTCAAGTTGCAATTTTTGATAATTGTTCCAGTTTTAGTTAATGCTAGAATACCTAGAGTAGTTTGATTTCCAATCAAAGTATAACCATTACAGTCAAAAGTAAGATTGTTTGCTCCAATCGTGAAACAAGCAGCCCCGAGCCCATCAGAGGTTACATTTCTGTTTAAGGTGACATTGGTAAGCACATCTTGCGTACTTCCACCACAAGCTATCTTACCAACTTCCGTCAATGGCAAACTATCTCCCCCCGTAGTAATATTATCTGAACTGTTCCAAGGCAGTAAGGTTTCTCCTAGTCCCTCTAGATCAGTATCCCAACCATTATAATTGCTCCAGAAGTTTCCTCCCAGATAAGTTCCGCCGATGATATTTGTTCCACTAGCCTGAGAAATATTCCATCTATTATTGCCATCATCAACAGCATTGTTGGTATTGTTAAGATAATTGTTGTAAATGGTATTATTGTAAGATTGAGATAAGTTTAATCCTAAAGTGTTGCTGAAAATCCTGTTTGAAGTCATATAGCTATGGTTTATTTGGAAAAATTCTACTCCTATCGCACTATTGCTGATATTGTTATTGCTAATGTTTATTCCTGTAGAAGGATCGACATAAATGGCTTTACTGAAATTGACGATATTTCCATTAATTACTGTTACTCCTGTTTTATTACTGATATTGATCCCTATTCCTGAACCATTGCCAGTTAGAGAATAACCAGCCATGTTAATAGTGATTCCATTTGCTGCCACTGTTAAAGCAGCTCCGCTAAGGTTGCAGTTCAAGTTTCCGGTAAAAGTCACATCATGCAGGATGTTTCCTCCACAGGAACTGCCGTCGTTGCTTAATACTGCTGTCATGCCGTTATTGGTCAAATTGCTAATCCTGTAGCTGGTGCTAGTTATAGACAAGTTTATTCCGTTCGTCCATCCTAAAGAAGTAAGGTTAATCCTTCCGCTGCAAGTGGAATTTGCTTGCGACAGGTTAAACAATCCCGGACAAAGATAAACTCCAGCATCAAATCCATTATTGTGGTGTAAGTATAATGAATAATCAGCACTTAAACCAGTAACTCCTGTTTTATTAATCGCAGTCTTGTTAGCATTATAATCTATCTTCAATGTTTCAGCGTGTACGTCTGACTGGTTGAACAATCCTAAAACTCCTACATAGGCTAAATTGCTGGTAGTATAATTGATTGTTTGCACTTCATTCGGTACAACTTCTCCGTTAGACAAGGTTCCAGAAATGTTTCCCATAGCTGTCATCGAAGCAGCTGTTCCGCTGGTAGGAGCAAAGTATTGCCTGGCCACATACAAGACTAAAGGCAGGGAATCAGCAATCCCTGAAGGAGAGATTGAATAGGTTGCTGGCTGGTCGCCGATACCATCTCCTTGGTTTCTTCCGTTAGCTCCGTTATCCAACCCATAATAATTAGAATAGAAATTTCCTCCTTTACAAGGTCCACCGACAATGTTAGGAGAAGAACAAGAGTAAGAAGTGTTCCAGTAGTTGCCCGAATCGTCAGCAACATTTCTGGTATTTTTAAAATAGTTGTTGTAAGCTTTGTTCCCAGTAGAGCTAGAAATATTTAATCCCAAACCATTATCCTTTAACCAGTTATCATAGATGTTATTATTGTTCGAAGAGTTTTTCAACAGGACAGCTATACTTACATTTTGAATATTGTTGCTATGGATGTCTGAAGAACTTACTCCGTTTAGCTCAAAGACGGTCAGATTATTATTAGCTATAGTGTTTGAAGAGATGTTTCCACTTGAGAAACTGTTAACATATAATTGCTGTAAGGTGTTGCTGTTGAAAGTGGTTCCTGTTGCAGTTTTGATGTTTACATATTGAAGACTGTTGCTGCTAACTATCACATTATCGGAACTGCTAAGGTTAAGATTTTGGGTGATGGTGTTATTGGAATTTAAGGTTGCTGAATCGGCGTTATTAAGGTGAGCATTATTGTAAATTCTGTTATCTCTGATTACTGCAGAAGTGCTGTCGTTAATCTCTAAACTAGGAGAAGTGCTGGAATTGAGCGTGTTATTTATCAAAGCTAAGGAATTTGAATTACTGATCGCTTGTAATCCGGTGTTGCTGGTAGTGATGGTGTTATTATTGAAAGTATAACTTGTGGAGTTGCTTAAGTAAATGTTTGCTGAATTGTTTACAAAAGAATTGTTGGTGAAAGTGTTTGAAGATGAATCAGTACTATAAACTCCGTAATCAGAATGTTCCTGCACAGTATTTCCAATAAACTGGTTACTGTTGCTATTCTCTTTGATCCTAATCGCTTCCTTGCCTGTCAGCAGAAGGTTGTCTCTGAAATAGGAGTTGGCCGTGCTTTTATGCACGAAAAGGCTATAGACATCGCTGCTGGAAATATTAGTATTAGTTACATTTGTGTAAGATGAATTAACTAAGTAAATTCCGTGATAATTATCCCACATGGTATTATTCTCAATCCTGTTGACTTCGCTGTTGAACAGATAGATCCCATAAAATTTCTTCTGTAGGTTGATGGTGTTGTTGGTGATGATGTTATTAGTAGATTCAATGGAATAAACTCCATTATTGTCGCTGATAAGCGTGTTTCCGTTGATGGTGGTGTTCACGTTTTTATATAGATAAACCCCATAGAAATCGTTTGTCCTTAAGTCGTTTCCGTCAATGATCCGGACATTGTTGGAATTTTGAATCTTTATTCCATAATCAAAGTTGGTGATGTTGCAATTCTTGATGATGACATTGTTTTTTCCATTGACAGAAACTCCCGAACCTATTCCTGAACCACTGATGGATTTACCGTTGCAGTTAAGAGTTACGTCGTTGGCAGCGATTACCACTCCATCTCCCGACAAGCAGACCACATTTGCACTTAAGACTACATTAGAGGTTACGGATTGACAACCAAGATCTACTGAACCGTTATCTGAAGTTAAAGGCAGATAATCTCCACCGGTGATCTTGTTTGAGTTGGTATAAGGAATATTTGTGTCTCCAATTTTATCATTAGTCTCATTATGAGGATACGCTCCTCCACCGGTATCTTTCCCTAGATAATTGCCCCAGAAGTTTCCTCCGGAACATTTTCCCGAGATGATGCTGTTGTTAGAGACCGTACAGTCGTAAGAGAGGTTCCAGTTGTTGATGCTGCCGTCATCTCTAGCGTTATCGGTGTTATTAAAGTAATTATTATAGATGCTGTTATTGCTTGATTGGGATAAATTTAGTCCTAAGCTGTTGTTGGTGAACCAGTTATGGAAGATCCGGCTGTTGTTCGTTCCTGACAAGCTTAATCCTACTTGGTTGCTGGTAAAATTGTTATTGGTTACATTGATGTTATTGGAAGGATTGATATAGATAGCCGTAGTGAAATTAAGGATATTGGCATTAAGAACCACTACTCCGGTTTTGTTAGGAATATAGACTCCTGTTCCCGAACCGTTTCCTATCAAAGAGTAGCCATTAAAGTTTAAAGTAATATTGTTAGCTGTTACCGTCATGCAGGAACCGTTTGCGTAGATGTTTTGATACAAGGAGAAAGATTGCGAGATGTTTCCACAAGTCACTAATGTAGTTGTCAAGGGCAAGAAGTCAAAATTGTTGCCTCCGCTGATAGAGAAGTTTGCCGGGACATCTCCGATTCCATCTCCGGTAGTGTCGTTACCTCCGAAGACGTTAACGTATTGGCTCCACCAGTTTCCTCCCAGATAACTTCCTTCGATGATATTCGTACCTAGCTGTTTGGAAGTGTTCCATCTGTTATTGCTATCGTCATAGGCGCTTATTCCTCCGGTGGAATTGTCAATGTAATTATTATAGATGCTGTTGTTGTTGGAATTATTTAAATAAAGGTTGAAGCTTGATAACATACTGATATTGCTAGTTGTAATGTTGTTATAGGTAGAGTTTGTTAAATTGAACCCTACTAGTCCCCCGTAAGATTGGACTGCTTCAAAAGTGTTCAGGTGAGAGTTAACTAACAAGATATTGTTAGTGTTGTTATGGATTGTTGTGGGTCCTTCACCAATACTAACATCTCCAAAAAGCTGACTACCATTTACTCTCAACAAATAAATGCCGTAACTGTTGTTATAATATTCGTTAGGGCCGTCATTTGATAATTTTAATTTTAAAGAATCAACAGCGTATAATCCGTAAATGCTTCCGTTAATGGTTACATTATTTATTTCTATGAATTGGCTTCCAGGATTGCTGTTATTGATAAGTATTCCTGCAAAAGAGTTGTTATACATGGTTACATCTTTAATATTGGGGTCAGAATTATTCATGTAGATCCCATAAGTGTTTTGGTAAATCTTTCCAGTAATTCCATCATCGCTAGTACTGGTAGTAGATTCTAATAGGTAACCATAAGTGTTTCCATAGATGGTGTTCCTTAAACTGTTTCCACCTAAATCATTCAAATTGGAAGATAAAACTCTTATCCCGGCATTAGCATTATTATAAATGGCATTATTGTAAATACTGTTGCCGTCAGAATCATTTACAAAGATTCCATCGGAGTTGTTATAGATTGTGTTCTGAGTAATCAAATTTGTATTTGATGAATCACTTAAGTAAATTCCATAAAGGGTATTATTATAAATGGTGTTGTTAATGAGGTGGTTTTCTCCACCGCTTGGTTTTGCACTTAGTAATCTGATCCCATAATTCTGCATCGAAGTGAACCTGTTCTTGATAACACTATCTCTTACAGTCACGTTATAAGCCAGCGAACCGATATAGATTCCCGTCTGATTATTATCATACACTGTAAGATTAATCAATTCAATGTTGTAAGCATTTTCAATGTAAACTCCGTAAGTGAAATTATAGATGGTACAACCGATGACCGTGACGTTATTAACATTCTTTATCTCTATTCCTCTCATGTCATCGGCATAAGGCGGGCTTTGAGAAGAAGCATTTCCATTCAGTATAGTTCCGTTACAAGTAAAAACAACATTGTTTCCTACTATGGCCATGCCTTCTCCGGAGGAACTGTTTAATTCAGTTGCCGGACAAGTAGTAGGTTCATTGATTAATCCGGGAAGTACGCAAGCATCTACTAAAGGATAATTATCTCCAAGGCCAGCTTGCAAGATTCCGCCACCTTTGTAGGGAATTTGCCAAGTATCTCCTAAACCATCTCCAGAAGTATCTTTACCAATATATGATAACCACCAGTTTCCACCTAAACAGCTCCCTCCTCTGATATTTGTACCGCTACTACCACAATTTTTTCCTAGATTCCAATAATTATAACTACCCGCTTCGTTGCAGGCTTCTAATCCTCCTGAATTATTGAAGATCTTGTTGTTCCAGATATTGTTATACTGTGTCACGTCCCCACTAGAATGATTTGTTGAAGAAATGTTTACTCCGCAAGCTAAGCTGTTTTCTATAACGTTTCCTGTAACATTGTTGGCGGTAGCATTATTGATATCAACTCCGTCAGTATTATTATATAAGTAGTTGTTTAATAATTGGTTCGCAAATGAATTTTGGTTTATTTTTATTCCATCCGTAAAATTATAGACATAACAATTCTGGATGGTAATATTAGTATGGTTTTGTATTAATATTCCCGCAAAACCAGCTTCGTTACATCCTGTACCTACACATTTGATGTAGTGGTCTTGACAGTCTAACGCTAAGTTATCAGCGTCAATGATGAATCCGTTAGTAGTATTTGTACATTCATAATCATGTCCGATGTTTATTATCGATTCTTTTACAGAGATATTACATGGTCCGGAAATGGTCTGGATGCCGATCTGTTGCACTCCAATCACTGCTCCAGTAAGTTTATTTCCTTCAGAAAGTAATAAAGCGGTTCCAGTTAATACTATTATTGTAGTTAATAGTATTACTAATACGGTTAAAGATCCTTTTTGGTTCAGTTCCAAACTTCTTTTTAGATCCATTTTATTTGTTGGGGGGCGGATGGGGAAATGTGCCAGTGAATTCCTGGAGGCGTAAATAGGGGGTAAGATCTAGAATAGGAATCATTACCGGCAGTTTTCCCCAAACAGTGTGATTTTTTCATTTTTTTTCCTCGAACTCTAAATACCATCTATCTTTTTTAGCATCATAAATGAAAATAACATTATTCTTTTTCTTTACGTCCATTTTGAAGAGAAGAGGTTTTGGAATAGTAGTCTCGAAAGAACTCCCTCTTGCGTAAAGTTTGCGTTTAAATTCCAATTTATCTATACTTATTTTTTTACTATTTATAAAGCTTACTATTTTATGAACTTTGTTACATCTTTTAGTTCTTAAAAAAAACCTAATTTAGGTATTCATAAAAATACTTATAAAAATACTTATTTTTTGGAAGGTTAAATTTAAATAGTTTACTTGGTTATATCTAGATTAGATGAAAAAAGGAGTGAAGAATAAAGTCGGAAAGAAAGCTTTAAGCAGTAAGGAGAAGAGAGAGATTGCTCTTATTTTTGGTTCAGTATTATTAGTAGCGTTTGTCGGATTGATTGTTACCTTTAAGGCTGCTGGTACTTTTAATACGATAGCGGGAGCGGCAGTTCACCTTAATCCTGATGTTCCCACTTACTCTGGATCTTTAGTCTTGTTGAAGGATTATTGTGGTGTTGTCAAGGGTGATGGAAGCAGTTGTGATAATGTTTGCGGTTCTCAGCGGGTTTGTGTACCTGTAGAAGAGAATTGTGATCAGGCAGCTGACAGTTGTTTATGTTGCAGTAGTCCTTGATTCTGAAATGAGAAAGATAATTTTAAATAGTTCTAAAAATTAAATTAAGTGATGAGAACAGAAATTGTTGAGATTAAGGGAATTGCCTTGATTTTATGATTAATATTAAATAAACGAGAGACCAAAATACGATGATAAAAGATGAAAAGCTTAAACAGATTGCTAAAATAGCTGTACCAATACTTAAGAAGAATGGCGTTGTAAAAGCAGGGATATTTGGCAGCTACGCTAGGGGAGAAGCAAAGAAAAGTAGCGATATAGATTTGTTAATCCAGTTTAAAGGGAAAAAAAGTCTTTTCGATCTGATCGGCTTAGAACAAGAGTTAATAGAACATCTTGGCAAAAAAGTTGATTTAGTCACTTACAAAGGTTTAAGTCCTTATCTTAAAGATTACATCTTAAAAGACGAGATTAAAATACTATGATAAAAGATCCTTTAGTTTTTATTAAACATATCAATGATGCCATAATCTTGATTGAAAAATCTACTTTAGACCTAAATAAAAAAGAGTTTAATGAAAATAGAGATATTCAAGATGCCACGATTAGAAGATTAGAAATAATTGGTGAAGCTGTAAAAAACATTCCAAAATCATTTAGAAACAAACATCCTCGTGTTCCTTGGAAGAAGATAGCTGGAACTCGAGACAAATTGATCCATCTTTATGCAAAAAATAGCCAGAAAACCATTGACTTTAGTCAATGGATGAATGGCACAGACAATGGCTATTTTTGCATCCTAAAAATGCGTAGTTTAGAAACCGTCTTTTTTCAAACCCCGTTCTTTAGAGCGGGGTAAGACGGTTTCACGCATTTTTATGATTTTGGTGTAAATTTAGATCTGATCTGGGAAGTTGTAACAGAAGATTTGCCTAAACTTAAAAAAGAAGTTGAGATAATTTTAAATAGTTTGAGTGATTAAATCCTTTAAAGAGTGTGAAAGATGAAGTTAGAGATAAATATTAACAAAAAACATTTTTTAATAGTTTTTAGTTTGTTTGTTATTTTGATTGGTTCTGTGTTTTACGTTGTAGCAATTGATTTCTCATTTTTAAATAAAGGGAAGGATTCCTCATCATCATTTGGACATTCAGCACTTGATATTAGTGGGTTGCCTGCTGTAAGTGAAAGTATAAGTTCTGGCGCTGAAAGATATTATCTAGAAGTTGATAGTAACTCTCCGGGCGGTGGAAAAATAATCCCAATTAAAACAATTATTGATCTTTGTGGCGATGAGGATGGTTGTGAATACAGATTAGGAATGAAAAGTTGGACTACTTTAGATATGGGGAGAACAGCAATGCAACAAGGAATTTTTGCTTACGATGAAGATACTAAAAAATGGAGGGCACAGATTGGGATTGCCGAAATTGAATATGGTCAGAATAGTGATGGCATAACAAAGCATGTTAAGAATCTTGACAATAAATGCTATTTTACGGATGGGGAATATAAGGACAATTCTGATTTAAGTGATAATTCTGACGACTTTTTTTTACTTAGGTATACCGCGAGTGATACTTTTGCTGGAAGGATCTGTATGATAACACTAATCGATTGAACTTTTTCTTAAATTAAACTTATTCTCAATTAAAAATACCTCTTGATTCTAGTAACATTTATTAATATAAATTAATTTATTCTTTAAAGATGAAAAAAGTGGTGTTTATTTTAGTAATTACAATTTTATTAGCTAGTCTGGCATCTGCGGAGAATTTTTGTTCTGTAACATCTAGTTGTTCTGAAGAAGAATCTGCTGTCCTTTACTTAAATCAAAAGAATAATGCTCACGGTTATACTACTTCTGGTCCTGTTACTAACCAGGTTTTATGCTGTTATGGAGAAAAAGTAAATAATTGTATTGATGATAAAGCCCAATTATGGCTAAATCAAAATAATAATGCCCATGCCGGCAAATCAAAATCAGGATTGTATAATGTGTCTATATGCATCCCGGGAAATCCTCCTTGTACTTGGGCAAATAAGGCTCCTACTGGTTATGAAGAATCTGATTTTGTTATTGGGTTAAACCAAAATTATAATGCCCATTTGTACGGAGATGGATATAATGGTGCTGGTGCTGTAAATCTTTATTGTAAAAGTGAAATTTGTACCAATAAGAAAGATGACAATAATGACGGGCTAATAGACTGTCTAGACCCTACTTGTAATGGAAAAACTGGCCAGACTTTTTCTTCTCAACTGTTGAACCAAATGATTATTCAGCAGGCTCTTGCTAATGCAGGGTATAACCCCGGTCCGATTAATGGAATAATTGAAGGAAATTCTTTAACCGTATCTGCAATAAAAGAATTTCAGAAAAACAATGATCTTACAGTAAATGGCATTGTAGATTTTAATACCTACGAAAAATTGATGCCTTATTATTATAACATTGAACCTTTTAAACCTTTATCAGCCGGAATCTGTGAATATCAAGAAGAACTTACTTGCAACGATGGTTTTGATAACGATGGAGATGACATCATTAATATTGTACAAATTTGTAGTCCGGGCTCTATAGTTAGTTGTGTTGGAAATAATGTAAAAAAATGTAATAGCGCCGGTTCAGGATATGATATTATTATTTGTGCGGAAAATACTCTGTGTATAAATGGCGAATGTAAATCTCTAAGTCTTGAATCTTCACAAATTGAAGAATCGGCGAGTAATGTTCAAAAACCATCAATTCAGCAGATTCAAGAAATTCCACAACAACCACTCTTCGGTCAAGCAATCCAACCACCAACCGAACCAAACGAAGAAAAGCAAGAACAACAAACCTCTTTATGGCAAAAATTCCTCCAATTTTTATGGGGAAATAAAGAAGCCCGGGCAGGATTAGCATCTGAACAACCTTCACAAAGTGAACAACAAACACCTTCACCACCTATTGTTCAATATACGACTGTATGCGGCAATAATAACTGTGAAACCGGAGAGAATTTTTTCACTTGTCCAAAAGATTGTCCAATCAAAGGAACAGATTGTAAAGATTCAGACTGTCTTAATTCAATAGGCCCAGGCGGAGCTAAATGCTGTCTGGGAGACAGCTGCGGCAGTGGAGCGTCCTGTCAACCAAACCACGAATGTAAAGAGACTGATTGCAACACTAATAGCGGGGATGAAGATGGCGATGGTCTTGCCAATTGTGCAGACCCAGACTGTAATAATCAACTTTGTGGCGGAACTCAAGGTTCTCCAAAAATTTGTTACGTCGGAAACTGTACCGGAATACCAGAAGCGCCTAAAGCGACTATCCCCAAACCTGCTGTTATAGAAAAATTCTCTTACAAAGAAGTCTTAAAAATACTTAATAAGTGTGAAGTGGTAAAATCTTCAGGCATGGGCAACACTGTCTGCCAGGCTCAAGGAAAAACTTGCGTACCTTTCGCTAATGATTGTACCAAAGAAGGAAATAAATTTACTTGCTGTTAGAAAAAGAATATAAATGATAAAAAATAAAAACTAAAAAATGAAACTAACTCAAAAATCAATCATAAAAGAACTTGAAGCTCATAAAGAAGATATTTGTAAATATGATGTTAAAAAAATAGCTCTCTTTGGCTCTTATCTTAAAGGCAAACAGCATCAAAAGAGCGATATAGACTTTTTAGTATCTTTCTCAAAACCAAGTTTTGATAATTATATGGAATTAAAGTTCCTTTTAGAAAAAATTTTCAAGAAAAAAATTGATTTAGTCACAGAAAAAAGCCTCAAGCCGGCTTTAAAATATGTAAAAGAGGAAGCGATTTATGCCAAGGTCTCCTAAAGTTTATTTAGACGATGTATTGAAGTCTATTAAGAAAATAATCAAAGATTTAAAATGAAAAAGAAACCATTACATAAAAGGATCTTAGGACATACCTGGGACGAAACCTTAGTCATTGCCGTAATGATCTTAGCAGCCTTAGGCATCCTTATTCTTATAGCTAATTATGCTACTACCACCGGCCAGGCTTATGCTTCGGTCGTACCTAGTGAAGGAGGCCTGGTTAAATTGCTTAACTCTGCAGAAGTTCTTCAAGGCAGCGGGAAGATGAAATGTTCTTCTTCTCTCGGCTGCGGAAAATTGGGCAAGACCTGTATCTTGGCTAAACTTAATGGTCAAATCAGGAATTGCGAGGAAAAGATAGAAGGCAATTACTACTGTGTCTGCGCTTCTCCGGAAAGGATCAGCTGAAATATTTTTCAAATAGCCAGTTTTTCAGTTCAGAAATCTTTATTCTTTCTTGTGCAGTGCTGTCTCTGTCTCTGATTGTAACTGCTCCATCTTCTAAAGATTCAAAGTCTATGGTAATACAGAACGGTACGCCCATCTCGTCAGCTCTAGCATAACGCCGGCCTACTGAAGCAGCCGCATCATAGAAACAAGAATAACTTCCTTTCAGGGAATCATAGATCTCTCTAGCTTTTTCTACGATCTCTTCCTTATTCTTG
>JAHJDB010000011.1 GCA_018812765.1 Nanobdellota archaeon | reverse complement strand
TATTGCAGGAAACATTTATAAACGGTTCATTTCCCATAATTCTTAGGAACTCCCCGAAACAAACCTTTAAAAAGCTCCATATTATACAAATTAACGCAGATAATCAAAATGTTAACACCTAAAGAAATTGATTTTATCAGGGATGAATTAGCTACAGCTAAAAAACCCCTTTTTCTTTATGATGACGACGCAGACGGATTAGGTTCCTTTCTATTATTATACCGGCTTCATCGGGAAGGCAAGGGGTTTAGGGTAACCACGACTTCAAAAATTGACAATTCCTTCTTAAAAAAAGTTGAAGAGATTAATCCGGATAAGATCTTTATATTAGATATACCTCTGGTTGAACAGGAGTTTGTGGACAATGTTAAAAAAACCATCATCTGGATTGACCACCATCTCCCTCAACAAGTAAAAAATGTACATTATTTTAATCCTCGAATTAAAGACCCTGATGCTTACATCCCTACTACGCGGATGGCTTACCAAGTCTCCGGAAATCCAGATGACATTTGGATAGCTGCCGCCGGATGTTTAGGTGATTGGCATATGCCAGACTTTATTGAAGAGTTCATAGAAAAATACCCCCACTTAATGTCTGAAAAAGAAGATCTGGCTACTGCTTCTTTCAAAAGTCCGGTCGGCAAACTGGTCAAGATGTTCTTTTTTTTCCTAAAAGGACCTACTACTGAAGTCAGAAAATCTATAAAAGTCCTTTCACGCATAAAGTCTCCAGACGAAATTTTTAATCAAGAATCTTCAGCAGGTAAATTCCTTTACAAACGGTTTGTTAGTATAAACAGTAAATTTGAAGAAGTTCTTAAAGAAGCAAAAAAAGTTGCTACCAGGAGTAAACTGCTGGTTTTCATCTATCCTACCCAGAAATGGTCTTTCACTGCAAATTTATCTAATGAATTAAGGTCGTTATACCCACAAAAGGTAGTTCTTATCGCCCGTAACAAGAATGGAGAAATGAAATGCAGCTTAAGAGGCGAAAATATTTTACCAGCATTGAATAATGCTTTGATCGGTATTCGAGGAAGCGGTGGAGGTCATCCTAACGCTTGCGGGGTGACGGTTAAGGAAGAAGACTGGGATCGCTTTCTTAAAAACCTTAAAAGAGAGATTCAATCATCATAAAAATGTTATCAGAAATATTAATGATCTTAGTTTCTTTAACAGGTATATTATTTGGGATTCTGCTATCTTACATCGCACCTGAAGAATTACTTAGTGGAAAGAAATATTTCAAAATAATCAAAAAGATTTTATTTGTGATAATCTCCTTAACCGCTTTGTTTTACTTCTTTCAAGATCAACAATATCTCTGGTTATTTTTAATGTCTGCTTTGTCTATCACTTTATTTACACTTATTGATAAGATTAAAGGTCCGTTGTTCCAGGGAGCGCCTTACTTTTTGTTCATCCTGCCTTTTTTCCTGAACCGCAACGAAACCTTCCATCTGATTTTAGCATCCTTGATATTTTTATACGGTCTACCGACCGGAACTTTACTTAAGATGAAATAAAATAACAATACTAATGATGATTAATAACAGTAAAATAAGAACCTAGCATCCACTCAAACCATGAAAAAGAAAGGTCTTGAAGAAGCAATCAAAGAAAAAGTATCTTCACTTCTAGAAAAAACCATGGAAAAATCTTGGGGCATAACTATCCCAAAAATAGAGTCAGACATCACCGATAAACTAAACAATCAACAGTTAAACGTTTACATTTCTACTGATCTTCCTTTCCAAGAAGCAAAACAAAAATTCAAATCAGAATTTCTAAAAAACGAATTAAGGCTGCATAAAGGCAATATTTCTCAGATGGCGAAATTTTTGGGTTTAGACCGAAGAAGCATACATAGAGTTATCAAGAATTTAGAGATTGACCTGGAAGATGTCCGCCACCACGAAAGTTCTGAGAAGGAGTATAAAGAAGATATTATCAGGCAGACTATCCAATCGGCACTGGAGAATTATAAAGAAGTCATCCAACCTGAGAAGATGGAAAAGATCTATGAAGAAGTTCCTTCATTATCCCGAAACATCGCCCGGCTTCTGCCTCACCAACATCTAACCTGGAAAGAAGCAGAGAAAGAATTTGAGAAACAATTTTTAGCAGAAGTCTTGAAAGAAAGTAACTGGAACGTTGCTAAGGCTGCAGACAAGATCGAGATCAGGGTAGAGACTTTGCATCGAAAGATCAAGAAATTAGAGTTAAAGAAAGAAGAACAGCAGAGTTAAAAACTTCTTTTCCGGATAATTAAGCTCATAATTCTAGAATACTAACAAAAACTATATAAATATTGAAATAAGCATTTTAACATATGAAAAAAAAGGGGATAATCTTAATCTTAGTAAGGGGTTTAAACTTAATGTGAAAAATGAGCAAAAAGAGAATGGTAAAAATAATGCTCATCCGACTTTAAAGCAGAAACTTACTCTCGGTCAAAGAGCGGCTGATAAAATAACCAGTTTTGGCGGTAGTTGGACTTTCATTATCTTCTTTATGACCACTTTAGTTATTTGGATTCTCATCAATTCTTGGTTCCTAATGAAAAAACCATTTGATCCCTATCCCTTCATTCTTCTTAATCTTTTACTTTCTTGTCTAGCAGCTATTCAAGCTCCAGTCATTTTAATGAGCCAGAATAGACAAGCAGAAAGAGACCGCATCAACGCCAGGTATGATTATTTAGTCAACAGAAAAGCTGAACGGGAGATTCAGGGGATTCAGAAGGATCTTGATCAGATTAAAGATTTTCTTTTAAAGAAAAAATAAAAAAATAAAAAGATTAACTTTTCTTTAAGAAAATGCCAAGAACAAAGGCAATAACACTAAAGACACAATACTCATCAGCTTAATGAGAATGTTGATTGAAGGTCCGCTAGTATCCTTGAAAGGATCTCCAACCGTATCTCCGGTTACGGCAGCTTTGTGGGTGTCAGAACCTTTGCCGCCAAAGTTTCCGGCTTCAATATACTTCTTGGCGTTATCCCAAGCACCGCCGGCATTGGCCATCGTAATGGCTAAAATGACTCCAGTAACTGTAGCTCCTGCCAACAGACCTCCTAAAGCCTCTATCCCTAAAAATAAACCTACAACTATTGGTGAAAGAATAGCTAACATTGCTGGAGCAATCATTTTTTTCAATGCTGCTTTAGTAGAGATGTCTACACATTTTGCGTAATCTGCCTTGGCTTTCCCCTGCATCAATCCTTTAATCTCTTTAAATTGCCTTCTGACTTCTTCAATCATTTCAAAAGCTGCATCTCCTACAGCCGTCATGGTCATGGAAGAGAAAACGAAAGGGATTATTCCACCGATAAAAAGCCCTATCAACACTAAAGGATTTGTGATGGAAATGGAAGTTATGTTTGCTTCTGACGAAAAAGTGCTGAATAAAGCAAGAGCGGTAAGCGCTGCTGAACCGATAGCAAAACCTTTTCCCATCGCTGCAGTGGTATTACCAACTGAGTCCAAAGCATCTGTCCTTTTCCTGATTTCAGGACCTAGTTTAGCCATCTCAGCTATCCCGCCGGCGTTATCAGCTACAGGACCGTAAGCGTCAACTGCTAAACTTATTCCTAATGTTGAAAGCATACCTACGGCAGCAATAGCAATCCCATACAATCCAGCAAAATGGAAAGAGAGCCATATTGCTGCTGCAATTACTAAAACGGGCAAGCCTGCTGATCTCATTCCCGTAGAGAAACCAGCGATGATATTTGTTGCTGCCCCTGTCTGGGAAGCTTTAGCAATGTTTTGTGTAGGCTTATAGTCATAAGAAGTATAGTATTCTGTAAACAGGCCTATGGCTACTCCGGAAACTAAACCTGCAACCGTAGCATAGAAGACCCCAATATTTCCGATAGTCATACCAACCAGGTAATAAGCAGCTACAACTACCAAGACAGAAGCTACTATCAGTCCGTTTCTTAAGGCGGAATGAATCTTTTTCTCATCTTTAGTCTTTACAAAAAAAGTTCCGATGATTGAAGCTACGATACCAGCTCCTGCTAGGAACAAAGGCAAAGTTACAGCTTTGACACCAAAAGTTGCCAAGCCGATGGCCATTGCAGCTATTATCGAGCCAACATAACTTTCAAACAGGTCTGCTCCCATTCCAGCCACATCCCCAACATTGTCTCCGACATTATCAGCAATAACGGCAGGGTTTCTGGGATCGTCTTCAGGAATTCCGGCTTCAACCTTTCCAACCAAATCTGCTCCAACATCGGCTGCTTTGGTGAAAATTCCTCCTCCCACTCTAGCAAACAAAGCTACAGAAGAAGCTCCAAAACCGAAACCAAAGATTATTTTGGGATCGCCGAAGACATAATATAATGTTGTTAAACCTAATAATCCAAAACCGACAACCGACAGGCCCATTACTGCTCCGGAAGAAAAAGCTATCCTTAAAGCTCCACCTAAACTTTCTCTGGCAGCATGCGCAGTCCGAACGTTAGCCTGGGTTGCAATTTTCATTCCGATATAACCTGCAATCGCTGAAGAAACAGCTCCTACAAAGAAAGCAAGAGCAGTCTGCGGATTAATGAAAATCGCTAAAAGAATAACGACCACAAAACCAAACACGGCCACGTATTTATATTCTCGATGTAAGAAAGCCATGGCCCCCTCTTGGATGGAAGATGAAATTTCTTTCATCTTTGATGTGCCTTCCTCCTTGCTAAGAATAATTTTAGCAAATATTGCTGCAAACACTAAAGCAAGAAGACCAGCAAAACCAACTAATAGTAATTCTGATACCATTTAATATACCCCTTAAATTTTTTATTGATATTTGTAAATTTTACTGTTGTTTTTTAGATATAATTTATATATTTTATTGTGT
>JAHJDB010000010.1 GCA_018812765.1 Nanobdellota archaeon | reverse complement strand
GTAAAAAACTAGTCTCTTTGGAAAAATTATATTAAAGACGGTCTTACTTTAATTTTTGTTGATCTTTTCTATGATTAAGACATTCAGCAGCGTATTTTATTAAATTATTGTGTTCAGAACTGGTACTAACCCAATTACAAATTGCTGACCAGGATTCACTTTTTTCTTTAGGATTCCAAAGATTATCAAAAGCTTCGCCTAAGCAGTTATAAGCTTTTAGGGCATACTCACTAGTGTGTTGTTTTCCATTTTTTATTATCCCTAAAAGTTCTTTATGACGATTGGGAACATTACTTAAAGAATCTATTAAATAAGTAACAAGAGATACATCTCTATGCCCATATAAAAATTTAAAACGCCGATTAAATTTTTCAAGAGAAAAACGGGAGTGATCCTCAAGCTCAACAATTTTACCCTTAACATTATAATGATGGTAATACACCTTTACCTCTTCATTTGTAAGAGTATCAAAAAATCTATCACCTTGTTCAAATTTATCATCAAGCATCTTCTTTAAGCTCTTTCATCGCTTCCTTGATCTCATCTTTCCCTACTGCTTCCTTCTTGTCCAGCTCGATTAGCCTTTCTACCTCGTCGGCTTCCTTGTTCACTTCTTCAGCTTCATTAAGAACATCTTCAGGAATCTCGTTCAGGAAAGCCTTTTTTGCTTCTTCACTGGGAAGATCGAAATAATTGAAAAATTTTTTAGTTAATTTTATCTTGTAAGTTCTCCCAAATCTCTCTTTAGCTATGAAGCCCTGCTCTTCCAACTGTTTCATATGGTCATAAGCAGCTTGACTTCTTAATTTGATGACATCAGACTGGATGATAGGATATCTCCAAGCAATAACAGCTAAAGTTTCCATCAAAGGTCGGTCTAATTCTGTAGAGGAAACGATACTACTTACTAAAGGAACAAAACTATCTCTTACGGTTAACTTCCATCCGTCTTCTTTCTCAACAATCTGTAAAGAATGATCTCTTTGACCATATTCTTCCTGCAGCTTTTTCATGATGCTGTTCACTTCCTCGATGCTAAGAGAACAAAGGCTGGAAATCCGTTCTGAAGTAATCTCTTTACCTACTGCAAACAATACTGCTTCCACTTTTTTTTCATTCTGATCCATCTTGTGTATCTCTTTTGTAATACAAACCTTCTTTCAAGTCTATCTTTCCCTGGTCAATCAGCCTGTCTAGGAAATCTTCCAGCATATCTTTGCTTACCCCGGTCAGATTACTGAGCTGTTCAGAAGAAAGACTTTTTTTAGCCAACAGGACTAAAACATAGTTCTTCAATAAAGCAGCTGTATTCTGTTTTAATGAATCATTCTCAGTTTTTAATTGTTTTGTCAGCATATCAACATAGTGCAATTTAGCCTGTAAGTCATTTAAGAAAGTTGAAACTTCTTCTTCCTTAAACTTTAATTCTGAAGGTTCAATAACTTCAATCAAGGAAGGCATATAATCAAAACAAAAATTGATTAAATCTTGAACTTCTGCCGTGCTAACTTCAAGTTCAGCAAAGATCATCCACAAATCGGTGTCGCCATGTTTTTTTATTTCGGCAATCTCTTCGTTTAAAACTAGATACTCTTTGTTGGTCTTTAATTTTTCTAAATATTTGTGCATCGAATCTTCGACGTGTTCTTTGGGCTTTCCAAGAACCTCAATCACAGTCCTAAAAACAATCTTTTTTTCCATGATTTAACAAAATTAGAGGTGGTTTTTAAGTGTTTCTAAGAGATAATTGTTACCGGGAAGGGATAACTCCGCAAGATTTATAAAAAGGCCCCGTTTTGGAACTGTTATGAGTAAGTTTGATCGATTAGGTGGATTATTGATGGGATTGACAAGCTTAGGGTTAACTCCACCTACAAAAGCAGAAGAACCCCCAGCAAAAACGGAAAAGGAGACTAAAAACACAAAAAAATTAATCCCAAAAAATTATGTTTCGGTGGGAGGATATTACACTACAAAAAATTTAGCCAAAGAACCTTATGAAAAGGGGGGTGAAGCTAACTTTAATGCTGAGATAGATTTACCTTTGACAGAGAGATTATCATTGCACCACGACTTATCTTTTTATTCTCAATGGTTATCTAATTATAGGGATGAATCCATCATCAGAAATAAGATTCGGATAGATTATCTTCTAGATCTACGTCTAATGGCGATAAAATCAGAAAAGTTTAATTTCTTTTTAGGGCTCGGACCAGGGTACAGAATGCTTAATGACCTCATGGATTATAAAGGAGAAAAAGGTTGCGAGCAAAGGATAAGCCTTGGTCCAAGATTAACTATTGGTTCATATACAAAACCGGTTGATATTGTCCTCTCCGGAGCTTATTTTCCTGGAAAATTCCAGTCTAATTTTGAACGAGACCGGATCTCTGAAACCGCTTGGGCTAGGTTAAGCATAACTCCTAAACTAGATCGGTTTTTATTAAATACTTTCGTAGATTATGAATTCAGACATTTAAGGGGAGATGAGGGTATTGCTAACTCCAATGAAATTTTAACTTTTTCAATTCAACCAAGTGTAGATATAACTGATTATTTAAGGTTATCAGTAGATGGAAAAATAATCAAGGGAACGGGCATGAATGATCATTATGAAGAATTCAAAATAGGGGGTGGACTGGCCTTCACATGGGAAGCTTTAAAAGTCTGGCCTTAGGAGTTTCCCTAACCTTTGCTTCTTTAGGCTGTGATGGCCTTTCAGAAGGAGTGCCGGTGTATGGGAACTGTTCTCGTTCTATAGAAGATATCACTGCTGATCTGCTTCTTTTACAAGAAGAGAATCGCTGTGTTACTTCTGAAAATCTAATCGGTTGCTTTGAAAAGAAAAATCCTTTTGTTCTCTATGAAAACACGACCATCCAGGATTTTGTAAGTTGTTCAGCTGACTTCTTTGAAAAAGATCTTGCCGAAAAAGGTCTTGATTATCTAAAAAAAGAAGAAGCAGTATTATTTTTCGTTCCGAAAGAAGAAATAAAAGATTATTGCAATGGTATTGCTTGCACTAAAGGAAATAAGTTTGAGATTGTAGTTGATAATACCCATACCCCTCCAAAATTCCATACTATCCTTAATCATGAGTTGGGCCATACCCAAGATGAAGGCAAAGAGGAATTTTTATCAATTTACCATGAGAAATATTCCATCATTAAAAATTATCAGCTGACCAAAAAATACGGTTCTTTTTTAATCGGTAACTTCTTTGAGGACTTATCTGTTGATGAAGGATCGAACCTTACTTCTTATGAAAACATGTACCAAAAATCATTCTTACTTATTCCAGCGATACTCATCGAATCTGGAGGAGATTTAGACCGAGCTTATGATGAAATCGCACATAGCGACATATTATTATTAAACACCAGATTAAAAAAAGCCCAAAAAAATTTTTCCGGCAATCCTAGAGATAGATATTATCAATCCTGGGACAAATTAATCCACCTAGAAGGATTTAAAAAAGACCTTCAGAAACATCTCAGCGAAACTGAAACTGAAGAATTTATTAGTTATTTAGACCTCAAAAATAAAAAGATGTACATCTCCAATTTTGAAGATGAACACCCGGTAAAAAAAGAACTGTCCATTTTATCAAAAGAATATCTAGCTAATAAAAATTTTACAAACCCTTTTTTTAAGGCTCAGGTCGTTCTTTCATTGGAAAAAGAAATATTAGAACCTTTTTTGGCTGTAAAAGATGACGGTTATGAATCTAACGATCAGAAATATGAATCCAGCAAGGCTATCGTAGAACTGTTTCAGGATGTAATCCCTTGCAGAAAATATTTGGAAGGAACAGATAAATTCGACCCTTTTTTCTGTTTCAACTGGAGTCGAGATCCTTTAAGTGTACAATTGATGGGCTACGAAATGTTAATGTTAAGTTCAACGGTAACCGACGATGAAGAATTAAAGAAGAAAAGAATGAAGGTGGCCGCTGAGCACACTATTGATTATGTTGAAAAATTCTATCCTGGTGCTGATTTTTATGCTGGTAAATTTGAGGCACTTAAAGTAGAGATAGATAATGTAGATAATCTGCCCTTTAATTGGGCGCAAAGAACAAATGATTTATTGCCTTTCTTGGCGGTAACTGTTGCTGAAAACCACTTCACGTCCGGAGACGACATCTCTGATAATATTACAAAACTGTATCTTACTGCCGCTCTTGGTGTTGAATGTAAAAAGAAATACTATCCCCTTAGCCGGGAAAGCCTCAGTTCATATAAAGCTTGTCTTGAATACCAAGAAAGAGCAGATTATCTTCTAAATAAATGGTATTAATCTTCAATACCAACCTTAAACTAACTTTTTTTAATAATTACTGCCAAGGTTAATAATGCAAAAGTGATGCTCAGAAGCAGAGGGATAAGTTTGCTAGCCTTCTCCGAATTGGACTCGTAAATCACCATTCCAGTCAGTTGAGAGAGAAGCTCTTTTTTTCGGGATTCAAGAGAATCTTTTCTTAAAGAACCAGTGTCTTCTTCTAAAACATTGAAAGCACTAAGAGAATCGTTAAGAGTAGAAGTTATTTCTGTTATGGAATTATCTTTTTCCATCTCTTTTTTTTCTTTAACCTGAATTTTCTTGCTTAGGCTTTGGTTGGTCTTTTGAGAATCCTTATTTAACTTGATCATCAAAGAGTACTCGCCTGCCGTAATGTTATTGTCTGCCTGCACCAACATCTCTACTATCTTTATTTCGTTTTTTTTAAGATGAAAATCAAGCAGATTATTATCCCTCTCTTTTCCTCCAGTACAAGAATAACATTTATTTCCCCGATACAAATAACTCCAGACCTTAAAATCACGTTCTTGATCTCCAAAAAATTGCAACCTTATTTTAAAGATCTCGCCTGGACAAACCTCTAACGGGAGATTAATGATCTGATATTCTTCAGGCTGGCCTTCAGCAAGATTTGAATTATTATTTTTATTTAACTCTTCGCGCTCTTTCTGTTTTAGGTAAGTGGAATAGTCCTTGCAAACTTCTTGATTTATCCCTTCAACTAAAAATTCCTGCTCTGCCCTTAAACCCAAACCTTCCAGAATCAATTTTGCCTGTCCGTCAGAACTATCTTCATGAGCACAGTTAGGATAAAGTTGAAGAGGTACAGTCAAAGTATAATACTGGTATTTTTCATAAGTATTTAATTTGCTTTTTTTACTGACGACTTGGCCGTCTTTCTCTACCCAAGTTTGTAAAGAGGTCCTGCTGTCGTTGCCTTTATAGATATTAGCTTTCACTGTCAGCTGATCGCCCCATCTGGCTTGCTGGTCATTCCCTAAATAAATTTTTTCTATCTCTAAGAAATTTTCAGTTTTTTGATATTCTGGGTTTATGGCAACCAATCTTGTGATTAGGTTATTCTGGTTATTGAAATCTTCACAAGACAGTCCTTCAATCTTAAAAGTGAGCTGATAAACCCCTTCAGCAAGATTAGGCGAATAAGATTTGCTTTTGGAAGTCATGATAAACGTATCGGTCCAAGGAGAATATTCTTTGATCGTTTCGCCAAAATAATTGTCGATTCGTCCTCTTACCGTTATGTTATCAGAAAATCCAGCGTTCCTTTTTACAGCTACCTTAAATTCAAAATTGTCTTTTTGAAAGATAGAATTTTCCATCTCCAGAGAGAGCTCCCAGTCGCACCCGCCCGTATAAACATTCTTTTCTCCAGGAGTTGGTTTAACTAAAGACCATTCCAAACCAAAACGGCTGAAAGTCAAGCCCTCTAAAGAATTAGAATAAGCAACCTCATCAATTAAAGTGTGTTCTGATAAAGGATAACCAGTAAATAGCCTTACTTTGTCATGATTCTTGCTTAAGTCAAAATCTGAATCTCCATTTCTATAGATGAGAGCATAACATTTTGGGCAAAGAAGTAAAGAAATGGTATTTATGTCCGTGACATAAAGTTCATGGTCGTCTTCTGAATCGTAAAGCACCAACCCTTCTAAAGAGATAAAATCGTTTCCAGAATTATATAATTCCACCCATTCTCCTAACGGCTGTAAAGAATTGTCATCGCCAAAAGGGTCAACCATGATCTCATTGATCTGAAGACCTGAATAAGAAGGTTTAGAACCATAATCAGAATTATTTAATTTATCATTAACACTATTTTTTCTTCCAGGAGTTCCTCCTTCAACTAAGCTCTCTTCCCATTTACCAGCTTTGTTTTTTTCCAAAGATCTGTTGTTGCCTTTAGCTCCAAAGGAACTATTGTAATAAGCTAAGTCTAACAAAATTCCATTAGGATCGTATAAATAGATCATATCTTCATCATTAAGATTATTTCCAATAGTCTTCCCGACAGAATAAATAGAAGCATTAATCCTGGAATAATTAAAATCTTCCTCAACAATCAAAGAATAAGGGCCGGGGTAATAATAAATTTGTTCTAAAGTATCATTTGAAACTAAATCCCTAATTATGAATCCAGAGTAATTTAGTGATTCTTCTGAAAAGATTTCGATATATTCGTGATTGTTGTCATCTCCCGGAAAATCATACATAATTTCCGAAAATTCTACAACTGCTAAAGAAAAAGAAGGCAGAAAGAAGAAAAAAATAATCATCAGAGAAAAAAATCTCATCGTAACCTTTTTTAGAGTGTTAAGGTAGATATATTCTCTTAATTTCCAATAGATATGATGTAGTTACTATTTTATAATACTAAACAAAGTATTTAAACTGCCCTTCCATATCTTCTTTTAAGATGGGTTGGTTATTCGGTAGAAAAAAGAGCGTACCAAAAGTTCCTCCAGCAGGAAGGCTAGATGATAAAGCCTTAAGGTTTCCTACTTCTCTTCCACAAGAAAGGGTTATTGAACCGGAAAAAGTAAAAGAAGTGGTTGGATTTGATAAGCCGGTAGCTTTTCCTGAAGAAATCAAAGCAGAAGTAGAATCAAAAAGAGTAAGGAAAGGGCCTTCTTTTAGTGGACTTCCAGAACCGATGAGTGAAATGAGGCTTTCGTCAAGTACACAAGATGAAGACTTGTTTGTTAAAGTTGATGTTTATCAAAGAATACTTGGCGAGATGGAGACCGTTAAAAAAAGCCTTTTAGAGCTCAGTGAAACTAGTACAAATCTAGAGACATCAGAATATAATGAAGAAAAACATTTCGGCCGCTTAAAGAAGCAAATGAAATCTTTGCATGATGATCTGCTAAGCATGGACAAAACCGTCTTTAAATCCTAGGGTGATTAAAATGGAAAAAATGCCTGTTTTCATAAAAATAGAAGAATACAACGACGTTTTAGATTTAGTTAAAGCCGTCAGAAATAAGCTTGAAGAAGCGAAAGCAACCTTGTTGAAGATTAATGATTTAAAAAATGAAGAAGACCACCAGTTAGAAATGTGGCAGAACACTTTAGCTGAGGTTGAGAAAAAAATAGACTTTATTGATCATTCATTGAGTGAACCTGAACAATTTTAAGAGGGATTAAAAAACATGAAAAAGAGAGCAGCCCAAAAAGAGAGGAAAGCCAAAGGCGGATCTGAAAAAAAATCTGATCATCGTGGCGGTTCTAAAAGTAGGGATCAGGCTCTTAATTTTATGGTTCAATTAAGTGATCCTAAGAACCTTAGAAAAGATATTCTGGAATCATTAAGAGAAGTAATCATCTTCATGCAAGGTTATGAAACCTTTCTTCGGATTCAAGAAGAGAAAGTTTCAGCGATTACTAAGCTTCGTTCCGAGATTAAAGACCTGAATGATTTAATAAATGTAAAGTTGCGCAGATACGTTCCAAAAGGAAAATTAAAAGGAGTTATTTCTAAACAGCCAAAAGCGAAAGAACCAGGTAGAGTTGTGTCAACAGAAACCTCAGAAGAAAAACCAGTGATGGCTCCGCCTCCTTTCATGAAAAAAGAAGTTAATGAGTTGGATGATTTAGAGTTACAACTGCATGATATTGAAAGCAGATTAAAAAATATCAGATAATTCTTATTTTGGTTATATTTTATTAATTTTAGTTATTTTTAATTAT
>JAHJDB010000009.1 GCA_018812765.1 Nanobdellota archaeon | reverse complement strand
TTATAAAGGAAATCTTTATAAATAAGCCTCGTTCCTAACACAGCACAATGGAAGCTAAATTATGTAGTTCAACAAAGAAAAGGATTGATAACGATTCAGGAGCAGTTAAGTTCTTATGCCCTAATTGCAGCAAGCACGAAATTGTCAGAAGCACATTTGCTCGACAGAATGCCATAAAATATGTTTGTCCAGCTTGTGAATTTACCGGTCCTAACTAAAAGATGGCAAAAGCAATTATAACATTCAAACTAATGCCCGAATCACCAGAAGTAGATCTAGAACCGATCAAACAGAAAGCCTTGGAGATTGCTAGAGCAGAAGGTTCGATTGGAGAAATGTTAGCTAAAGAAGAACCGATTGCTTTCGGTTTAAAAGCTGTTCTAATCATGGCGATGTATGAAATAGAAGGCAAAGAATTTGATGCCATCGCCGCCAAGATGGGCGAGATTGAACAAGTCCAGAGCTCAGAAGTTGCGAAGATGGATTTAGCATTAGGCTAATTTTATTTAGAATACATTTTATATCCTTATTGATTAAATTTCAATGAGATGGCTAAGTTGATTCCCCTCTTATTAATTACGGTCCTTCTTTTGGGCTGTACTGTAAGAGACAATATAGACATAGATAAGCAGAGCGAGATTAAAGAAGGTCTTAGTCCTTCCGAACCTCAATCGGAGGTAAAAAAAATGGAAATATTAAGTTCAGCATTTGATGATGGAGACGAAATCCCTATAAAATATACTTGTGACGATGAAGATATCAGTCCGCCTTTAGAATTCTCTGACATTCCTGAAGAAGCTAAATCTTTAGTCTTGATTCTAGACGATCCCGATGCACCTAAAGAAACCTGGACCCATTGGTTAGTCTTTAATATCCCAGTTAATGCTACTGAAGTAGACGAGGGAAAAGAACCGAAAGGAACTGCTGGAGAAAACAGCTGGGGAAAACTCGGTTATGGTGGTCCTTGCCCTCCTGATGGAGAACACAAATACATCTTTAAGCTATTTGCATTAGATCTCAAATTAGACCTTCCTGAAGGTTCTAATAAAAACGATGTGGAAGCAGCTATGGAAGGACACATCCTAGAGAAAGCTGAGTTGATTGGTAAGTACGAAAGAAAATAATTTTTTTCATTTTTAATCTTACCATTAATTTTATTAAGTTTAAAGTATTTAATCTATTTTAGTCTTTAAAAAAGAGGTGAAATAAGATGGCAAAAAGAAGAGTTAAAAAAGCTTTAACAGAAAGTTCTAAAGGGGCTCATGTTTGTAAAGGAGTTCATTGCTGGAGCAGAAAGGAATGGCTTTTAGGGTTGGTTTCAGAAGGTGCATTATATCTGTTTTTATGGTATCTTCTTTGGATGCTAGAAGTGTCAGTGATAAATCAATGGTTTGGTGCATTGGTGTCGTTAATATTATTGAATATTTCCATCATGGCCTGTCCAGTTATGAGAAAACACTATTTATAATTATTTGAGAGTGCTTTTGTTTTCTTTTTTTTATTTTTTTGTTTCTTTTAATTAAGATTAAAATTAATCACAGTTATTTTATTAGCATTTATCTTCAACAAAATCTCCTTTAACGAAGATTAAGATCCTACTTTTTAGAAGAAAGAACTACTTTCAAGACTTCTTTCAAACTCTTCTCTGTCTTCAATCCTGTCAAAGAAAAATGAGTCCTAGTCCCTTTTAACTTTTTCAAAGCTAATTCCATTTTCGGTGGATCGGTCTTATATTTTTTAGATAAAGCATGAAGATCATAAAAGAAAGGGGTATCCATCTCATCATTCAGAAGCTGGAGAAACTTTTCCTCTTCAGGAAAAGGATTATTTTTCAGCATAGCCTGAAGCAATTTCTGATCAAATAATTTTCCGGTCCATAACGGTCCGGCATAATCGTATTTCCATCCACAACTACAATTCTCTTGATTATAATTAGAAATTTTAAAGCTTAAACACTTCGGACACGATAACAAATACTGGTGTTCTTTGATCACTTCGTCACTATTCTCCTTTCCCTTATTAGAAACAAAATAGACCCTAAAATAATGGTCTTTGTGATAAGACAAAATTGGCACTAACGCCTTATCGAACTGAACTCCATGCAATTGCACTTTCCTAATCAGTATCCTTAACCCGATTTCATGCATCAAATCGTTCCTCATCGATCTAGCCCAATATTTTCTCTTGGTTACTTTGGGATAAGTTCCCGTTAAAGCGGCTGTATCGGTTGCAGTTATCGCGATAATCCCTTTTCTGGTTATTCTAGCTAAGGTTACACTCAAAAAAGGATTAGGACTTCCAAATGGATCTAAATCAATGTAATCAAAATAACCGCAGAAGTCCTTGATGTTCTGCTCTTCGGTTAAATTTAATAAAAATAATGAAGCTTCTTGATTAAAAACAGAGATTGAATTTTCTTTTGCCTTGCTTATCTTGTTCAACTTTAAGTTCTCATTGAACATCTTTACAAAATTATCTTTCTTGTCATTTAGAAACAGATGGTTTATTTTTCCTTTTTCTAACTCTTGCAAAAATCTCAATCCTCTGATCCCCGAACCGGCTAAAGGTAAAGCTAGATTCATCTTCTTATTATCAACAGAATTTAACAACAGAACAGAGATATTTCTGTTTGATTTCATTAACGGATTATAGAAAACTTCCATCTTAGCATGAACATCCTTTTTAGGGATCTCGACCTTGATCTTTACTGAATTTTCCTCAACCAGTTCCATAAAAAGAGGAAAAAAGAAGAAAGATTAAAAAACTTTAGTTAGCATTTACAACATTTGCCGCAATGGCCCGCTTTTTTACGTCTTTGAGCGTAAGTTTTCATGACTAATTTATCATTACTGATCCAGATAGACCCGTGTGATTTTGCATATTCTCCTGGCTCCAATCCCTTACCAATCAGTCTATTCACAAGGTCATGAACTTCAGATCCTCTTTTAATGCCATCAGTAATTATGTCGGGCCTTATAATCTTACCCTTATATCCAATCTCACTCATGTTCTTGAAACCGGCTAACAGTTTTTTGCTGTAACCATCTAGATCTCTTGCCTTTGCTTCTTCCTCAGTCAAATGGATTTCGTCCTCAAGCATATACATCTCGTTTCCTGTACCCGCAAATGCTCCGGTCCACATCCCTGCTGCAATTCCTTCCCGGCAATCATCAAGAGTATCTCCCAGCTTAAGACAAGCAGCATTATCAGAAACTCCAAGTAATGCTGCATTAAGATTGCACATCCCTGGACCAGGTCTGCTTAAGTTTGCTTTTCTTCCTTTAAGATCATGGGAAGTGTAAATGCTACTATTACCTTTCCTGACATAATGGCCGCCTTCAGAACAAACAACAACATCAGGAAAATAGCCTTGCTTCTTTGATTCAGCCAGCAAGATTTTCATCATGCTATTAGTGTAACCGGTAGTTGAGCCTATCTCCACCCCCCTTTCTCTAAATTCTCTAATCGAATCTAAAGTTCCAGGGATCAATTGATTATATTTTTTTAGGATTTCTATTTGTTTTGGCACGAAAGATTCAAAAATCTCGTTTGCCTCTGTCATAACATCTGGAACTCTACCGTATGCTTTGAGCCATTTCTGTTGCACAGAATCCATCTGAAGCAGTTCCTGGATATGCAGCAACTTGTTCTTGCCCATCGGCTGACGTACTTCTAGAAAGGTAAGTTCTATATCTTTTACTTCCTTAAATGCCCATTTAAAAGCCTCGACGGGAGCAACACACCAAAGATCCATTGTCGTACCGGCCCAATCCAAAATAATTGCTTCAATCTTATCAACCATTTTAATTCTACCTCAAACCTATGTTATCAAATTTTATATTATATAATTTGACTAAAGTTAAAGAATATATAAAATTATTACAATCTTTAGGAATGTTGGAAGAAACAAGTCCTTATAAATTTCTAATTAAATCTCCTATTT
>JAHJDB010000112.1 GCA_018812765.1 Nanobdellota archaeon | reverse complement strand
TTTAAGTTGATTTAATTAATTAATAAAGATGTATGTTCTCGGCATTAGTCTGAGTAAGGAAACAAAAACTTTAATAATCATTAGATGTCTCTACTAAAATAATGAGAAAAATAGATGTAAGAAAGGAACTAACAACTCTTCTAGATGAATGTGGCATTGAGGATTTTGAATTAAATGCGAGTGATCAAGTACTTATAATAAAATATAAAGAAGATTTTGATAGGTTTTTTCCGAAATTAGGTGCTGATCCTCAAGTTCATAAGCCCGGTTATGGAACACCATATCATTTTGGCAAGGTAGCTTTCTTTGATTATGAAGGTTGGCAAGTTAAAGGGTGGATAACTATACACAAACCTGAAAAATAGTTTTTGTTTCTTTATTAAACATACTTTTTAATTTAACTTTTTAGAAAGAGAAACAGACGGATTAGTCTGATCAACTTAAGCCAGTACTGCCAAAACCTTTTTCTCCTCTTTCGGTATCTTCCAATTCGTCTACTTCGATCAATTCTTTTTGTTCTATCGGTTGGATAAGCATCTGGGCAATCTTTGTAGACCTTTTTATCTCAAAAGGATCAGCGGAAAGGTTATGAACAAGAATTTTTATCTCTCCCCTATAACCAGAATCGATTACGCCGGCCATAGTTTTAATACCATATTTTGAAGCTAGGCCTGACTTGTCCCAAATTAATCCGACATAACCTTTAGGGATAGCCATGGATATCCCGGTCGGAATAAGTTTTCTTTCATTAGGCTGAAGAATGAGATCTTCATTAGAATAGAAATCCATGCCGGCATCTCCTGGATTAGCGTAAGAAGGCATCTTAGCTTCAGGATGAAGTTTTTTTATTTTGAGGGTCATATTTTAACATTGAAAAATGGATAGTATTTATTTATTGTGCTTTTTGATTACTTATTTATCTTGTGATATGGTTAAAGAGATTTTATCATAAGTAGACCCATCTTCATTTTTAACAACAATCTCAAAATCGTAGTCTTCTGGAGAAATTTTATCTGAAATATTTAATTTTAATGGTAATTTGAAAACAATTTTGGGGTTTGCTTGAAAAGTTTCTTGAAATGGTGTTATTGCAGAAAGGATATTTTTACATTTGTTTTCTGATTCAAGACAATTAACCTTTACCGATAAAGTTCTGGGTTCATTAAACTCATTTTTAATATTCAAATCGATAACTTTTTTGTCTGATGAATATCTTACAGAAGGACATTCTATATAGCCATTTGTGCTAGTAGCTTCAAAGGCAATGTATCCGGAAGAGATAGGAACAATATTCGGAACAACAGCAGTAATGATTAACGGAAATATAATTATTAATAAAAATGCCGTTATTAAGTATCCTTTATATTTGAATAAGTCTTTACCATCAATGAAAGCTTTAATGAATTTGGATGCAGAGTAAAAACCAATTAATATTGAAAATATGTTTAAGAAAATTACTGTTCCCCAAACAAATAAACTTGATACCATTAAATTAAGAAAGAGAAGAAGGAATATAAATCTTTTTAGAACCTTCTGCAAAAAGTTAAAAAGCCGGTATGGCCAAGCATCTGGAACTCTGGACGCATAATTTTATCTTCTATCTTCCATTTACGTTCCAACAACTCTACTGTTTCAATTACTTTTATTCCTGTTCTTCTTGTAGAGTCAATGAACATTTTTACTTGATTTAAATTCGGCAGGTAAACTACAAGATGGCCGCCATACTGGAGAGCTTTTTCAGCAAGTAAAGTAATCTTCCAAGGTTCAGGAAGATCTAAGGTTATTAGGTCGAGATCTTTTTCGGTGATACCTTTAGAGACATCGCCTTGCTTTAAGTCCACATTTGTAAAACCAAACAGTTTAATGTTTTTTTGGATAATATCAAAGTGTTCGGGATTTATTTCGTAGACAGCAATCTCTTTACAGATGTTTGCTAAAGATAAGCATAAGAAACCAGATCCACCACCGGCATCAAGAACTGTGGAATTTTTATTAATTCCTGTTTTTGCAAGGATCAGGCCGACATCTTTTTCTATCATCACTTGCGGGCCGCGTTTGAGATCTTCTCTTAAATCAACAAAGCTAGGCTCTAATAAGATGTAAGTGTCTTCTTTACTTGATTTTACTTCTGTTTTCTTTGATTTAAAGTTTTTTTTGCTGATGAATCCCGAAGAGACGTGGAAATCTTCATCTAGATCCTTAACAAAAAACCTCTTGTTAGTCTTTTTTTCTATCAAAATTTTCTTGATATTTCTCATCTTTCATCTGAAAACGGCAACCTTTTTAAAATTTCTGTGTTCCAAAGCATTATGACCTTCAATAATGAAAAAAAAACCTTTTTAGCGAAACTAGATAAAAGCAAAAAAGGTGGAATAGATGAGAAAGTAATTTCTTTAATTAATGCTATCAATGAGAAAGATAATTATTATACTACTTCTTCCTGTTCCGGAAGAGTTAATCTTTGGAAAGGTAAGGAGAAGAAGAACGAGGCGGAATGGTTAAAAGTAAGCCATAATCCAATCTCAATAAAATTTTTTGAATTAGATGATAAAGCTGGTCTAATCTGGTTAAGGGTGGAACCTTTTATTTTACATGTTGCCTGTAGGGATCTCGAAGCAGCAAATTTTTTCTTGGATAAAGCTAAAAAGTTCTTTAAAAAAAGCTGCTTACTAAGTATCAGCAACAAAATTATTGTTGAAATTAGGGGAAGTGAAACGATGGAGATGCCTTTGTACTTAGAAGGAGAGTTGCTTTTTTCAGGAAAATTTAGTTGGTTAGAACAGGAAGTTAATAGGAAGCTGAACCGGATTTGGGAAGGGATTGAGAAGTTAGAAGCAGAAGTTAGGAAGAGTAAATAGAGTGGTGCTGTTTTAAACTAGGCCGTTGATTAAGATAGTAAATAATAAACTTAAGAAAAATATTAAACATAAAAAAGACAAAAAAAAATAAAAGATTTATCTTCTCTTTGTAAACAACAAAGCTAAAGATAAAACTGCTGCCACAAAGACCAGTACAACCAAGATTCCTAACAGAGTTGTGTAAGTGCTGCTTTCTCTAAAAGAACCTTTTACAGTTGTAGTTTCCTTCTCATCGACATAGCCATTCAGTTTCTGTTGCAATTCTGCAGCTAATTTGCTGTAATCATTGACAGTTTCTTCTTCAGATTCTGTTGCAGAACAACCGACAATGACCAGTTCAACTTTTTTAGTCTCTTCTAGATCTCCGTCGCGGTACAATTCTACGTCTAGAGTATAGGTTCCAGCTTTAGCATCAGCAACATTCAGGCTGAAGGTAGCTTTGTAATCGTTGTCGTTGCTAGAGTAGTCTTCAAGTTCTATTCCTGTTTTTTTCAGGTCTAGGTTTAGAGCACTGTTCTTAACCCTTATCTCAACGTCATCTTCAGTATTCTTACCAACGTTCTCTACAGTCACGTGAAGGGTAGTATACTCTGAACAGATCAGTTTACTTGAAGTAAGGGCAGCACTACTGATGATCACTTGGTGGCTCTTTCTGTCAACACCAACTGTTTTTGTTTCAACAGTTTTATGATTGGTGTTGTCATCAGCTTCACCTTCAACAGTGATCTCCAAAGTATACTCTTCATCACTTAATTTTTCACCGTTAAGGTCAAGTTCGACAGAGTAATCTTCTTCTTCGCCGTCTTTGATCATATCTTTGTCTTCAAGGTCAACTTCTTGATCAAGTATCTCGTCGCCATCGGCATCAAGAAGCCTGACTCTGATCTCAGAGACGTCCATGTCTTCGTCGTAGTCATTTGTAATAGTAAATTCAATCTCGTTAGTATCATCCATGACTAAGTCGCCAGAGCTTTTACCGTTAACTTCTATGTTATCCACTAAAAGGTAACTTTTTGGCTGGACATAGATTCCAACTTCTTTGGTAATTACTTCATTATTTTCGTTTTTACCAGTAAACTTGACTAGACCAATGCTGTGTTTGCCACCGTCTTCGTCCTTAGGAACATCGATCTGTAAGGTCAATGATTCTTGTTGTCCGCTAAGCAGTTGAGTAGGTAAAGAACCGACGAATTTTGCGTTGTATTCACTGTCGACTCCGACAAG
>JAHJDB010000008.1 GCA_018812765.1 Nanobdellota archaeon | reverse complement strand
TTTTCTTCTTTTGGAGATTTTATCAAACATTATAATGAAGAAAGGCTCCACATGAGCCTTCATTATAAAACACCAAAAGAAGTCTGGGATGAGCTAAATACGAAGTAGTTTCGTGATGCGAAGCAGTTTCGGGATAATAGACCTTCTTTTTAAGACCAAAACCCATAAATACATCCTTAACACATCAACCAGCCATGAATAAATACATCAACGCCATCCGCAACATCGTTGTCGCACCAGAACTCTATTTTTCCCGGATTAAAACGGGGTTCTTTCTACTGCTGTTCTACTCGGTCTGCGCTAACTTCTCATCCTCATTTATCCCTTTCTATTTCAAAGAACAAGGATATTCTTTGCCTTGGATAATCTTATTATACATAATTATCGCTTTTGTAGGAATAATTTTCATCCCTTTTATGAGATACTTTTCAGTACGAACGTATCTCTTAATCAGTTTTCTGATATTTAGCTCTGCTCTCGCGTCCTTGGCGTTTCTTCCTTATTTTATCTCGTTATACGTGTATGCTTTTTTAATCAGTCTGAATTTAATTTTTTTCTGGCTCCCTCTTAATTATCTGTTTTTTCTGAAGTCAAGCAAAAACACCAACGCTGTTGATTCTTCCTTATACATGGTCGCACCAGGATTGATCGCCATGATCCTGCCCCTCCTTGGCGCTGCAGTCGCGGATTCCTTCGGTTACACCTGGTTGTTCGGTCTCGCAGCCTTGCTTTATCTTTTCCCGATTATTTTTGTCCATAAAAAGATCGTTGAAGAAAAGATAACTACAATCTCTTTCAAAGAAGGGGTGCGAAATTTTAAAGGCCTAAAAACGATCACCTTGTTAGAAGGAGCCCTGCAATATTTTAGTGGTATCGTTGTTGTAGTATATTCCTTACTGTTCCTGAAAACGAATCTGGAGATGGGATATTTCTTAAGTTATCTTGGCCTGTTAGGATTTGTTATCGGCATGCTCCTGTCTAGATATTCAGACAAAAACCAAAAAAGAAAAAATTCTATTTTTATACTCTTCTTGCTAATGTCCTTGTCTATATTTATCCTTCCTTTTGTGAAAGAAAGCTTCTATTGGTTCATTGCCGTAGGAATATTCAGCGTGATTTACACCATCTCCTCACCTTTACGGTTAGCAGTATCTTTAGATGTACGCGTCACAGACATGAACTTTTGGAAAATCAGAGAATTCTTCCTTAATGTGGGCAGGGTAGTAATTTTACTCTTAACAATTATCTTATTTACTTTTAAGCAGTATTTCTTTGTATTTGCGTTCTTTGGACTAATCGCTTTAGCTTATCCTTTTTTAGTAAGCTATAAATTGAAAGAGATCAAATAGACAGAAACTCTAATATCCCGAAACTACTAGACAACACGAAACTGCTAGACATTTATAGTAAAATAATGAGAAAACAACAATGACGGAGGTGAGGCAAGGGTTGGCTCCTACGGAGTGCCGAACGACGACTGAGCAAAGCGAAGGAGGACTCCAGTCATTATTGTTGTTTTCTAATTCACCATATTAAGAATAAAGTGTCTAGTAAAAACGTGATAGTACCAAATAGACAGAAACCAAAAGATTTATATCTTACTTTGAAAATAAAAGCAAAAATGGCGAACGATTCAATGATACATGTTTATAGAACCAGATACACTGATGACCCCTTTACACATAAGGGAGTTGCTTGGTACTGCATAATCCCTGCTGAATCTAAAGCCGAAAGGATCAAGACTTTTGAATTTATCCTTGTGCAAGATGAAATAAATTATTGTTCAAGTTCATTTTTCAAAGATTTGACGAAAAAATTTTCAACCGATACGCCAGTTAGATTTGATGTGCATCCAAACTTACCGCATTATGAAACTTATCTGATGAATAATCACCGGTTATATATCCTTCGAGAAAACTTATTGCCTCAAGAAATAAACCAGGTTCTTGTTGCCTTAAAAGGAGATCAATAATTTTTCTCTGTTTCAGATTTCAGTTCACAATTCTAAATCCCGCCAGATTCTGATTAACTCTGTATCTATCGGACCAAATACTTTATTAAGTATTTCGTTAGAAAATTTTATTCCTTTGTCTGAAGCCATTTTTTTCAAATCCCGGCGGTAATTGAAATAAGGCGATAATTCTCCGGAGCTGACGAACCAAGAATAGATCGGCGGAAACTCATCTGAATCTACCTTCCAAAGCTTTTCACCTTTCCCAAACGAAAATTCTTTCTTTTCCCATTTTGGAGGAAATTTTCTGATCAGCATTCTTCTCTGGGTCGGCTTTTCAAGGCCTTTGTATTTGCCTAGAACTGCAAGCCCTTCCAGGATTCCTTTGCTCAGATGCAAAGTTTTTGCCTCTCCGACATAAACAAACAGCCCTTCTTCTTCCCTTATCAGAACCTCATTACACATATATCTTCTTTTCCAAGAAAAAAAGTGTTCTGCCTGTATCACCTGTCCATACATTTTAACCAAGGCACTTTCTTCGTCTCTGGCTTTTTTTAGGATCTCTTCGTATAACTGCGGCCTTTTTCTTTCTAGGATAAAAAGTACTTCTAAAGCATCTATGGGCGCAGAACTTTTATATGAATTTTCATCAGGTGAATTATAAATCTCTATGAGCCGGACAAGATCTTTTTTTAGGATTGGTTCTTTCATGTTCTGGATATCTTTCTTCTAATAGATTCTTCTAAAAAAGTAATCTGTTCTGATTCTTCCAAAGCGGTTTTTTCTTCAGAACTTTGAAAATCTTCAATCTTGTTAAGTTGCTCTAATCTCTGTTGAGTGTCTGTTTTCTGTTCTGCTGCTGAGGAATATGAATCTACAATCGCTTTTTTAAGAAGCCGGGGGATACTCATAACTGTCTTTGCCGTATAGTAAGGAAGCGTTATAAAAAAACTTCCGATTACACTAAAATCTTTAGGGTTGCTTTTATTAGGAATAAGGATACGACACGTATTAAATATCATAGACATCATACCTGTAAGAAAACCAAATTCTATAGCTGCTGTTAGATCGGTTGTATGGTTCATATAGCCTACACCTATTGCCGCACCAATTCCGACACTTTCTGCAACAGCATTACTGATCGTATATCTTAAAGGATTGTCTCCTAATCTTTTTGCGATCTTCTCTTGATATTTTTTCGGCAGCATCCCTACAAGCGGGTAATACCAACAGGTCTTATTGATCAGATTAACTGTTCCTTTCAAAGCAACTTTAAGCTTGCCTTGCTTGTGTTCATCATTTAAGATATAATCGATACTTTTTCCATCTGTATCATCAACTATTTCTGGGCTACAGATCTTTTCCACCATTGCCGTCAACTCTTCAGCGCTTCTTCGATAAACCAGCTGTTCTTCCAGCCGTTCGAATTCTGCCTTAACCTGCTCGCCTTTTTCTGGACCATAAACTGTCTTAGTCCCTTCTATCAGAATCTGGGCAAGGTCTTTTTTCTGTGTCGATTCCTTCATAATCTGTTCATCTTCTGGATATTTTCTGCTAATAGTTCTAATTCTCTTTCTTCCAAGGCAAATTCAATCTCGGGATCTTGAACTTCTTCGATCCTGCTAAGCTGCTCTAATCTCTGTTGAGAATTTTCTTCCAGTTCTTTTAATTGCTGAGATGCAGAAGAGTAAGAATCCTTAACTGCTCCTACAACCCCTTTTCCAGCAGTTTTAACAAGTTTTGCCAAGTAATAAGGAATGGTTATAATTACACTTCCTACAACTAAATCTTCTTCCAGAAGTTGTCTATAAAAGAAACACCCAAAACTACAAGCAACTCCTAATAAAATGCTTCCTGAATATAAGCTTGTTGCTGCACTCACTCCAATCATTTCCGCAACGATATTAGCTCCAGTATAATGAATAGGATTATCACCTAATTTTTCAGCAATTTTTTCTTGATATTTTCCTGGCAGCATCCCCACTAAGGGATAATACCAACGAGTTTTGTTAATTAAATTAGCAGTTCCTTTCAAAGCAACTTTAAGCGTACTTGGCTCATAGTTCTGAGTTACGACATGATCAAGACCATCAGCTTTTGGACTATAAACCTCTTCAACTTCTTGACCACAAATTTTTTCAACAACTGCCGTTAACTCTTCAGCACTTCTTCGATAGATGGGCTGTCCTTCCAGCCTTTCGAATTCTACTTTAACCTGCTCGCCTTTTTCTGGGCCGTACCTTACTTTAGTACCTTCTATTAGAATTTGTGCTAAGTCCTTTTCTGTGATTGTTTTGGTCATCTTTTTTAATCCTAAAACACCCAGAATCAGCCTCTTTAACCTAAAAATAAACCTCTCTTTTTAAATATTCTCTCTTTAGTGGCATAGTAGAAAAAGTTGTCGTCATGGCCTAAAAGATGTAAAATCTGCTAAGCGATACTTTAGTTATAATTAAGTTTCGAGCCAAAAGATAATTAAGAAAACGTATTTTTTTCCTATTTCTCTTTCAGGCTCGGCAGATTTTACCGGCCAAGATGACTTTTTCTACAGAACCCTTTTTAGTTAATTTATATTTATTTTTACAAAACACTCGGCCAATCTATTCCTACTGGTCTTAATATAATTTCGCCTTTTTCAAGACGTTCAAGAAATCGGTTGAGATAAGGAATATTATCAATCCCTAACTTATTAGCCTTATCCATAACATAATTTATGTCTGTGAACCTTCCTAACATAGTTAGGGCAATCCATTTGTTTGCATATGCTTCCAGACAGTTTGAATCAAATCCAATAGCCAGATCATATTTCTGGATAGCTTTTTCTAGGCTGCCTGTCAAATACCAAGCATTGCCTAAATTAACATATGCTGGAGCAAGCTTTGGATTTAAAGCAATGGCTTCATTAAAATATTGGGCAGCTTTCTCGTAATCTTTTTTATCAAGCCAAGCAGAACCAACATTAACATATTGAACTGCTAAGACCTGATCCTTATCTAGACTCTTTAAATAAAGGCCATTATTTATTGCCTGCTCAGAGATGGTAAGTTGAGAGACATAATATTCGTTAGGTACAATACTGCCGAACGTTGTTTCCCAATTTAAAAATCCCTTCTTGAAATTCCATCTGATGAAAGCATGCTTGGGAGCAAGAACTATTTTTAAGGGCAGGTTTAATTCTTCACCAATTGCTAAATAGATTACTGAAAGATTATCACAATCGATTTCTCTTGTTTTTAGACCTTTATTTAAAAGGGTATTTAATTTGTATGAAAAGTCTTCTCTCCTAAGTGTATCATCAATAGTTTGCAAGATTTTAAGAGCTTCAAGAGCTTCACTTGAACCATAATCATCTACGGGCTGTTTTAATTTTAATTCTTTAATCGCTTCCTTAGCTTTATCAATTACATCATCTAATGCCTTGTAATCATCATCATTCGCTCCCAACTCATTTTCTAAATCTAAAAATCGATGAGCCGTAGTATTATATCTTCTGTCAATATCAGGATTGCTTTGAGGTTGATTTTCCACTAACCTTGCCTCTAAGTTTAAAGGTGATTGAAAAGTGATCACGCAGGCAGAATTTGAAGAGATAGTTCCAGCTAAACCAAGAACTGTCAAGCCTTTACTGACAATAGTTGTAAGTTTGTTTCTCATTTTTTTTAGTTGCTTTCGTTTGCTTCATCTTCAATGAACGCAATATGAAGTCCGACAGAACATTGAACAGCCAAGGTTTATCCTTACAAAGCCGATCTTTTCATAAGCACAGACGGTGTCCAGGCACTTAGAGATACACATAGCCCGGTATTTCGCTTTGACTGGGTCGCCTTTAAGAAGTGGAGGTATTTGGGTTATTTGTTCTAATTGTCTTGTTATTTGTTCTTGTCTTCCTATTTTTAGGCCCTCCTCTACAGCAATCCTCCTTGTTTTTTCAAATTTTGGTAATAACTGGGCTAACAAATCTGCATTTGGACTTAAATCAAATTGATTACCATCTCCGTCTGGAGAGATAGTACAAGCTTCTTCTTTAATATTTTCAACTTTTTTTTCTTCGGAAAGTGCACCAATTTTTTCTTGGAGAGGTTTTGGAGGTATATAAGCAACTAAATTCTTATTTTTTGGGAGGAAATTAAAATTAGGAGCTATTTCTATTTCATTAGTGTAAGAAGGTAAAGGAAGTAATTCATCATGTAAATCTTCTTCAGTAAGGGGCTTTCTTTGTTGGTTGAAATCCTGATAATCTACCATTTCGATTCTATCTTCATCAAATAAATTTATAGGGTCGGTGATCTCAGCTTCATTATTACAGCCGCTTAAAACTAATGCTGCCAGCCCGATTATTTTTTTTGAGTTCATTAACTTTTAAAATAAAGTTTTATTTATAAATATTCGTGTTAATTTACTACCTTTAAGTGAGTAAAGAAGGAAGAGAATTGCGAGATGAATTCAGGATTGCACTCTATAAAGAACATGAATTAAACACGGCCACCTTCATGATAATAATTTCTGCATTGAATTTCATGATGGAAAAATCAGATTGTATGCGATTGATTTTGATATGGCAGTAAGTTAAGAACAACAAGAGAGTAGATTAATCTCTTTCTAATTTCAGAATAATAAAATAATTAAATTTATATATTTATTACT
>JAHJDB010000111.1 GCA_018812765.1 Nanobdellota archaeon | reverse complement strand
TTTAATAAGATTAAATTTAAAAAATAAAAATAAATAAAACAACTGAAATCTGTGCAAATAATAAACAGTAACTATTAAAAACTATTAGTTCTTATCTCTTTAGATGATCAGTCCAAATAAGCTGTGGTGGATTTTTTCTCCTAAAAAAGAGCTGACTAAAATATATCTATCTATGGCTATCAGGGAATTTGCAATCTCTTTGATTGGCATATTTATACCCATCTATCTTTATGTCGAGAGAGGATTTTCTTTTGTAGATACATTAAGCTTTTTTATTTTTTATTCAGTTACTTTTGCAATCATAACCCCTTTAGCAGCAAAATTTTCTGCAAGGTTTGGGGTTAAACATTCCATCTTGTTAAGCATCCCTTTGTATTTGACTTCTATCGGTTTATTATATGGGCTTAATCATTTCAACATCTCTCTGATAATCATCAGCTCTTTACTGGGGGCTTCACAGGCATTTTACTGGATGGGCATGCATCTTGAATTTCTTCGCGCTTCGGATAAAAAACATCGCGGCGAGGAAGTAGGCAAGAGAATCGGCTTTGCTTTGATTACAGGGATGACTGCTCCTTTTTTTGGAGGTCTGTTGATCTCTTTGTTCGGTTTTGGCTTGGTTTTTAGTTTTACTACCGTCATGCTTATCTCTTCAGCGTTAATTCTGTTTAGAAGCAAAGATAAACACACTTCTTATAATTTTTCATTACGCTCAGTCATTAACAAAGATCATTGGAAAGATTCCTTGTTTTTTGTCTCTGAAGGGACGCAAGTGATGGCTGAAGGGGTCATCTGGCCTTTGTTCATCTTTTTTATCCTCGGCAGCTATCTTTCTTTAGGTCTTATCGGTTCTTTATTATCGGGAATAAGTGCAATCTTGGTGGTTGTGTTCGGGAAATTTAGTGACCATACCAATAAGAGAAAAATAATCCGGTGGTCTTCAGTAATGGATTCCTTAGCTTGGGTGATGAGGGCTTTTGTGATGACCGTAAGTCAGGTCTATGCTGCTACGATTATTGCGGCCATGGCGAAAGGAATTAAAGATTCACCGGTGGGAGCTTTAGAGTATGATAAGGCTAAAGGCGAAGCTACGGCTTATTTTGTAAGCAGAGAGATTTTTATCTGCTTAGGCAGGATACTTATGTTAATGTTTGTCTTGATGACTAACAGCCTCTCGGGAGGATTGCTTTTTCAGAGCTTGGCTAACCTGGCTGCTTTATTATTTTAACAGGATGATTTATTATTTTAATACGTTTAATCTTGAATATGGATGCCGAAACAGATTTTTTTTGTGGACTTTTAGAGTTGCACTACGGAAAAAAAATCGAAGAAGAACTAAAAATTATTGCTGATAAGATCAGCTGGGCCAAAGGGTGGCCGGATAAGAACAGTTCTTTCTGGAATGCGGAAGCTTTCATGTGGAAATATAAAATTGATTGGAAAACAAGAGCTTTGATCAAAGAAGAGTTGAGTTTTTTAGACGGCAAGAAGAATCTTGATCTGGGATGCGGTTCTTATTCTTATCTACCTTCTGTCGGTTTTGACGTCTCCGAGAAGATGCTCCTATTCAATGAAAACTGTATCCAGAAAGTAACGGGCGATTTAGAAAAAGGTCTTCCTTTTCCAGATAACAGTTTTGAATCAGTTACAGCAATCTTTCTGTTAAATTACGTAGTGAATCAGGGGTCTTTGTTCTCAGAGATAAAAAGGGTTTTGGATGAGAAAGGAATTTTTGTTGCAGTCTTATATTCAGGTAAGATCAATGGCTGGCAGAGAAAAAAAGAGATTTTTTGTTTTAGTAAGGAAGAATGGGCCTTGATTTTAGAACAGAACGGTTTTTTGGTGAAGTGCTATGAAAAGGAAAATTTGTTCTTTTTTATCTGCAGACAGAGAAAACTTATTAAATAAAATACTCCTACTAAGGATATGGTGATTGGATGACAGAAGATGGACGTTCAGAATTACTAGTAAAATGTGGTTTTATAAAAAAGGATCAGAAAGAGAACTATTCTTTTAACGAAACTACTAAAGAGTATGAACCGAAGGAAGGATTTAAATTTAAATCAAGTGATGCTGACGAAGAATATACTGAAATTGTCGTGAAAAATCCTGCTAAGACCGGTTTTCCTGTCCCTTTGAAAAGAGCTTGGCTGATGTGGGAAATAGGAGACTTAAGTCTTGAAGAACCTTATTTCTGGTTTTTAGACATGTTTAAGAGTAATTTTCAGATCATCGAAAAGTTGGAAGATTCTTTCGCTGCTGCAGAAAACTCAGCTTTTTTTGGAGTAACTCAGCAGAGGTTAGGAGCACAGCAGGACCGGGTTTCTCAGTTTCTTGCTACGATGGGCAAGATGATCAAGGAACTTTTCCAGATGGTTCGGGAATTAAGGATCATCGAAGAAAGGCTTGATTATTATTCCGGTGTAGAGAAAGAATTGTCTAAGCCTCTTAAAGAAAGAAAAAAAGGCGATGAGATAACTTTGAAGGGTTTATTTGTAGACCTAGTCCAAGGGGGAGGAAAAAGTGCCGCTTCTGTTTATGGCATGGCCAGAGAATTAGAGTTTGTAACCTTGCCGGACTTGTTTTTTGATGCTCCGCCGTTTAAGGATAAGGGAGAGATGGAAAATTATGTCAATCAACTGGGGGAAAATTTTAACCGCAATGTGCTGAGAGTATTGATCCGTCATCTGAATCAATATACACAATGGCGGGAAAGGACTACTCAAGAACATCGAAATAGGCAAAGGTTTATGTTAAAATATTTACAGCAACATTATGACATTGTCATGATGTATCTTAATTGGGTCAAGCCTTATTTAAAACATGTTTCTAAGTTAACTATGAAAGAGAAGAATATGGAATCTGCTGAAATAGTTTCTGCTTTTGAGACGAGCATGTTAGACATAGAATTTATTGCCCGTAACAGAAGAGATGACACCCAAGCTAATGGCTGTGTCTTAGCAACTTTTAAGTATCGTACTCGGGCAGAATTAAAAGTTCAACAAGAAGGTTATCAGCGTGGTCCGGTCCATATCGGCAGGATGGAAGTAGTCTTTAGAGCTTATGCTTGGACAGATAAGCAACTTGATAATTATAAAAGGTTAAAAGAGAAAGAAGCGTTCATCCTTTTAGGAGAGATCTCTTCTTCGATCAAGGATGCGATGGAATCTTTAGGTGATGAATTACAAAGATATTTAAGAGAGGCTAAAGGAGAGAAAGAAGAGAAGAAAGAGGAAAAGAAAAGTTCTGGTAAGGCTCCTCAGAGAAGTCTCCGGGAAGAGTTTTTTGGCGGTTTTTCTTCTAAAAAGAAAGGAGGAGGAAAGGGTGAGGAAATTGATAAAGCAGAACAAGAAGCTGATCTTAAGAAGCTAGGGAAGACTGCAGAATTTCATTGTTATCAAACCTTTCATCTCTTTAAAAAAGCACACGGCATGATCGCTTGGTAAGTCTTTTATATAATGTTGTTTTCTAGATTAATTATGGCTGAAGAAGAACTGAAAAATTTGTCTCCGGAAGAGAAATTAAGAAAGCTCAAGGAATTAGAAAAGAAAAAGAAAGAAGAGATCGCCGAGGCTGAAAAGCAGGTCAGGGAAGCTGAAGAAGACATTAAAGATAAACAAAAATTTAAAGAAAAAGTTCCGATAGAAGAATTTGCTAAGGAAGATCTGGAAGGATTAAGTGCAGAAGGAAAAGAGATCCTTAAACAGAAAGGGTTGAAGGAAAAGATTTCTAAAAATGAAGAAGCTGGGAAGAGAAACCAGTTAGATATTATTCAAAAGGAATATGACCTAGAATCCTTAACCAGAAAAGAAGCGCTTGAAATTTCTCCTGAAGTGATGGCTTCTCCTTATACGACTCAATTAAGTAAAGAGCCGATGGGGAACATCTATGAAGAGATGAAAGATATCACTAAGACAGTTGACGAGAAAGGTTATATCAATGCAGAAGAGAAAAGAAGGGTGGAGTATCTTACTTCGGCTGTGGAAAAGAAGATTTGGGCTGAAGAGGCAGGAAGTTATTCTTTTAGCGAAGATCTAGCTTTAGCCGCAAGCATCACGAAACAGCTTGGTGAAAATTTGATGAGTACGTATAAGAGAAATAAAACCGAAGGATTATATCATCGTTAAGATAATCGGTTAGAGAAAATAATAACTTGGAACTTGATAAAGAATAAAGATTTGTTTAAAAAGGAGTTGTTTGAATAAAATTTTATCAAAGTGAATTCTATCAAATGATAACTAATAAAAAAGGAATGGTTAAAAATTGAAAATGATTTGAAAAAATGATTAAAAGAAATAGATAATAATATTTATATAGATATAATGATTGATTTCTAACATGGTTGAATTTGGTACCGGTTATCGTATGCCTATGGATAGGGAATATGGACATACAGAGATCGCTCATCATAGAGATGAAGCTACACCAAACAATAAATCAACCAATGATATAGGGGTAGGAATAAAAGATATCGGGTTTAGTCTAGGTCTTGGTCCAGTTCCAAACGTTCCAGCTATCGGTGCAAAATTAAGAGCCGGTTCAAAGACAGCAGAATTAACTTTCATGGGTGCAGGGAAAGGTTCAGGCCAGCAGCAGACTCCTGAGTATTATGGTAAGATGCAAAGACAAGCTTTGTCAGAGTTAAGAAAAGCTAACGAAGTTAATTTTACTACTCACGCTTCTGTAGGCATTCAAGGTTTAGCAGGGATGGATCAAAGCGGAAATTTTTCTAAAGCCAACAAGAATTTTTCTGTCCAAGAGATAAAGAGAGCTATAGATTTTGCTGCTGATGTTGCTGCTGGTGGTCCAGTTGTTTTGCATACGGGAGAATTCCAACGGCCGATAGTAGATGCGAATTGGAATAGAAAAGGTGATTATGCTGGTAAGTTTAGGATGTTTGAGGGAGAAGAAGAAGCGGCTTCTTACAGGGTTGTGGATAATCGTAGTGGAGCAGTGATGCAAGAAGCTAGGAAGAGCAGAAAAGTTGCTAAGCCAGTATGGAATACTGCTGAAACAGGTAAAGAATATTATGATGGGGGAGTGAAGAAAGTAGCTAAAGGGGAGTATGATGAAAGAGGCAGGATAATTTATCTTGATTATGATAATAAAAGGATTAATGATGAAAGAAGGGTACCAAAATATAATCCTGAAGAAGGTAAATTTGAAGTTACTCAGATGGGTTGGGAAGATTTGGAGAAAGAAGCTAAACAGATGACCATGAGAGCAAAAGAAGAATATAAAGAATGGATAAATGCAGGAAGACCGGATATTGAAAAACTTCCCGAAGGACATAAGCTTAAGGAAAAATTTAAGGAATCATACTGGGTAAGATTCTTCAATAATGAGGTTAAAGAGAATGAAATTGAGGTAAAGCCGGAAGAAGCCTATATCATCTCCACTTTAGAAACTAATGCTGCTACCAGCAGAGGTTATGCTATTTATTACAGTGGTAATTTCCAAGGGATGATAGATCAAAAAAGACAGATTCAGGAAGCTTTAGAGAAAGCTAAAGATGCTAATGAAGCAGAAAAGATGCAATTGAGAAACGCGATGAAGGAAGTTGACAGACAGATTTCTTATGCCCGAGAATCTTCTGCCTCTCAATGGGCGCAGGCTAAAGAAGCTGAAGAGACAATCAGACATGTCCAGAGTGCAGAAACTTACGCCTTAAAAGAATCTTATGATGCTTATGCTCAAGCAGGGATGCATGCCTGGGAACAGACTAGAAAATTAGGTAAGAAAGCTGAAAAGCCCATCGCTATAGCTATGGAAAATTTATTCCCAGAAAGCTATGGTGCTCATCCAGACGAAATAATCAACCTAGTAGAGAACAGTAGAAAAGCGATGGCTAGAAAGTTGATGGAAAGGGGTAAGATCTCTGAAGAAGAAGCCAGGAAAACTGCTTCTAAACATATCGTTGCTACTATCGATACCGGGCATATGAACATGTGGAAAAAGTATTGGGTTGGAGATAATAAAAAAACGATTGAGCAGAACGATGAAGATTTTAAGAAATGGATGGTAGGAAAGATGGGGGAGATGGCCAAAAAAGGTATTGTCGGTCATATCCATCTAGTCGATAATTATGGTTATCAAGACGATCATCTTGCTCCGGGAGAAGGTAATGCTCCGGTAAGAGAGATGATTAAGGTCTTAAAAGAGAACGGTTATAAAGGCGAGATGATCTTTGAGCCTGGTGCTGATTGGACTACAGATGTTTCTGGATTTCATGGGGTGATGAAGACGTGGCGTTATTTTGGTAGCCCGGTATATGGTGCTGGTTCAGGTCCAGGAATTTCCGGTAAAAGCTGGGGCAATGTCGGCTATAGTCATTTCGGTAGCAATCAACCGCCTTATTTTGTCTTCGGAGGTTATTCTCCTTCAGAAGAATGGACTTTATGGAGCGGTGTTCCTTTAGAATAGATTTTTTGTAAGAATTAAATAAAAAAGAAGTAAAAAAATTAAATTTGTTAAAATATGGAACTGATCTAAAAAGGATGCTGGAGAAGAGAAAACAGTAACTTTTACATAAACATTAAAAAAACCGGACTGAGTCCGGTAAGAAATGAGGTGTTTCAAAGGTTGTTTAGGTGTTTTCAAAGGGTTTGTAATCGTAAAGGTGTTTTTCTTTCGTTTACTTATACAACAATAAACATATCCCAATATATAAACAACGTGAATAGCTATTAAAGAAGCCATATCAGTATGACTAATCCATAAGTTTTTTAAAGGGATGTTCTTATTTTGCTACTATAAAGTAAATCAGGGGGGAATTATTCATGTTTAGGCTGTTTTTTACACCGGGATGGTTTAATGGTTACGATCTGTTGTTTGACGGAATAGTCTTAGTAATAGCTTTGCTGATAGCAGCTTACAGTTGGCGAATCTATAGAATCCACAAAACCAACCGTTTTGCTTATTTTTCTTTAGCTTTTATCATGGTAGCCTTAAGTCTGGCTTTCAAGATGTTTACTAATAGTGTCCTTTATTCTTTTCCGGTAAGAGAAACTATGGCTTTAGTCTTATCTCCGGCCGTAGGAGAAGGATTGAGATATTCAGATCTCTTTTACAGAGCAGGTTTTTTCCTGCAGATGGCTTTTATGTTAGGAGCTTGGTTACTGATATTTTTAATCTCACAAAAATCCAGAAACAGGTTAAATACTTTCCATGAACTTACCCAAATTGGTTTATTTGTTTACTTAGTATTACTTATTTCTGTCATTAGTAATTTTAAATTTGTAGTATTTTATCTAACCAGCGCAGTACTTTTAGGTTTAATCGTATTAAATTATTACAAGAACTGTCTCAATGTAGGCAAGAAAAAGAACGCTTCCAGAGTCCTGGTCGCTTTCTTGTTCCTCTTGTTCGGATATCTTTCCTGGGTATTTGTCTTCCTTTATGGTTCACTTTATGCAATCGGGGAATTATTTATGTTAATAGGTTTTTTACTTTTACTTTATACCTATAGGAAGATTGTAAAGAAATAGTTCATAAATCAGTGAAAAACATTAAAAAGACAGGTTAAAAATAACTAAAAATCAATTAAAAACGCTTAAAATCAATAAATAGGTTTATAAGAATGAGTTCAAGAAGGTCAAGATTGGAACTGGTATTTGATGTGCTTTTAGCTATTCAGAACAAAGGCGGGCAGATCAAGCCGACCCATCTCATGTATAAGTCGAATCTTTCACATAAGTTATTGAACAGCTATCTGGAAGAACTGATCCAGAAAGAGCTGGTAGTTATTGAAGAAGAGCAAGTGAAGAAGAAAAGAAGGGCGGCTAAAGTGGTGAGGATAACCGAAAAAGGCTCCTCTTTTTTAGCAGAATTTAGAAGGATGAGGGAGTTTACCGATGCTTTCGGGTTGTGAGATTGATGAAAGGGCTAAAACACAATGGAGAAAGAATATTTAGAGACCCTTGTCAATAATTGCTTAGTTTTCACAGATAGGAATGGAATTGTTTTAAGTCAAGGAAGCAGTCCGTTTTTTTCATTTTTGGAAAAGGAATATAAAACAGATAAGTTACAGATTTATTTTCTCATACAGCAATCTGATTATACTAATGGTTCTCTTGATTTAAGAGTAACTTCCAATGAAAAACTTGTTTTTAAGGCGACAGGAGACTATGTAGATAAACCTTCCACTATCAAAATAGAGAAATATAAGCCTGGAAAATGGGAGCGGGAAGTGTTGATTAAAAAATAAAGAGATTTTGGATAAAAGGTTGTAATGGATTTTAGAAAATTATTCCAGAATTCTTATATTAACAATCATTATTTGAAGGATGACTATGAGCAATAAAATCATTGCAGGTATTGATGAGGCGGGAAGAGGTCCAGTCCTAGGTCCGATGGTCATGGTAGCTTTAGCGGTCAAAGAAGAGAACTTAAAGAAGCTTGAATGGATGGGGGTCAAGGATAGTAAACTATTGAGTCCGCAGGTAAGAGAAGAGCTTTTTGAACGGATCCGTGAAGTAGTACATGATTTTAGGATAGAGGTTATCGAACCAGACGCCATTGATCTTTCTTTAAACGAAACTGAATCAAATCTTAATTGGCTGGAAGCAGAAACATCTGCAAGGATGGTTTCAGAACTTGATCCGGATAAGATAATTGTCGATTGCCCCAGCGTAAATATTGAAGCGTATAAAAGATATTTTTCTGCTCGGTTAAGCGGCGCTGTAAAAGATAAGGCTGAACTGATTGTTGAACATAAGGCTGATTTTAATTACATTGTTGTAGCGGCCGCTTCTGTGGTTGCCAAAGTGATTAGGGACAGGAATATAGAAAAGATCAAGAATGAAATAGGGATGGATTTCGGTTCCGGCTATATGTCTGACCCTAAAACCAAGGCTTTTCTGGAAAAATATTTTAAGGAACATTCTGTTTTGTTTCGGAAAAGCTGGCAGTCATACAAAGATGTGGAAGAGAGTAAGTTACAGAAAAAGTTAGGGGAGTTCTAAAGACCCTGTTAACTTATTGTTAGTTGGATAGCGGGCCGTTTGTTCGGCAAAAAATCTCTCGTGAAAAATAGTTGAAAATCAGTAGTTTTAACTAGAGAATTTTTTATACCTTAACTTTGTGCAAGCAAAAGCTTAGCCTCACAAACACTTTGGCCGAGCTATCCAACGTTTAGTTAACAGTATCATTATAAGTAA
>JAHJDB010000110.1 GCA_018812765.1 Nanobdellota archaeon | reverse complement strand
TAGCTTTAAACTAGAAGACAATGTAATATTTACTCTATCTTCATTACTGAGAGGTTTATCTTTTTCATAGCTTTGAAGGTTGAGTTGAACCATGAATCAATTGATTTATCGACGAGAAAATAAACTTTTCTATTAACTGTTCAGTAAGTTCAGGATTTTTCAGTGCCCGAACTTCAACCCAAATTGGTTTATTGTGAACCTTGAATAAAGGGAGATGTTATTTGTGAACTAGATCCAAGATAGCACACTGTAAGAAAGTATTTAAAGTTGAAGCTGTTTTTTTCTTTGAGATGGTAGAGGAATCAAAAAAAGGGTTGATAGTCTTTCAGGATAAGAAAGTTCGCAGACTTTGGCTTGATAACGAATGGTTCTATTCTGTCGTTGATATAGTCCAAGTACTTACTGATAGCCCAACCCCCAGGCAATATTGGGGCAAGGTTAAAGATAGGGAATTTATCCAACTTGAACTGTCCCCAATTTGGGTACAGTTGAAAATGCCCGCAGAAGATGGTAAATTACGGTATACAGACTGTGTTAATACCAAAAATGCTTTTAGGCTTATTCAATCCATTCTTTCTAAGAAAGCCGAGCCGTTTAAGCAATGGCTGGCACAATTGGCTAAAGAACGTATCGAAGAGATTGAAAATCCTGAAATTGCTCAAGATAGGGTTAAAGAATACTATGAACTCAAAGGTTATCCTAAAGAGTGGATAGATAAAAGATTAAGAGGAATTGCTATAAGGCAGGATTTAACGGAGGAATGGAAAAACAGAGGTATTGAAGAAGAAAGTGATTTTGCTATTCTCACTAATGAAATCTCCAAAGCAACATTTGGTAAAACTGTAGGAGAATATAAACAGTTCAAAGGGCTGAAAAAATCTAATCAAAATCTTCGAGACCATCTGACTGATTGGGAGCTAATCTTCACAATGCTGGGAGAAAAAGCAACTACAGACATCACCAGAACGAGAGATGCTCAAGGTTTTAATGAAAGTAAACAAGCTGCAAAAAGGGGCGGTCAAATAGCTCAAAACGCCAGAAGAGAATTAGAGCAAGAAACGGGAGAATTAGTTGTATCTAAAGAAAATTATCTTTATTTGACTGAGCAAAAGAAGAAAAAGAAACAGATTGAAGAGAAAAAATAATTAGATCATTCTTATTTTTTTTAAAAAAGAAAGTCTATTTTTTGATTAAAAGATTTTAAGAAAGAGTTTATAGTAGTAAAAAATTAGATTTAGACTAGTAAAAAAGATTAAATACTCTTATTTATTTATCTCTAATATGGAAAAAGAGGAGTTTATCGCTTGGTTAAAGAAAAACAAGATTATCATTATCATTGTGGCAGCTATTTTGGTGGTAATATTTCTTTCTCTTTTCGGAACTACAATCTTTTTATACTTGAAATTAGCTTTAGGAAATGATGTCGTTGTCAAATTAGAAGCAGACCAGACTGATTTTATCTTAAAACACAACCAAGAAGAAACAGTAAGGGTGGAAGCAAAAGTTACCACCAACCCTTTTTGTACTGCAGTATGCAATTATAAATTTATAGACTTAAGCAAAAATTTAGTTATCGATGAGAAAAATGTTACTCTTGCTTCAATAAACCCCCTTAGCCTTGATTATCCGCTTAAAGCAGATAAGTGGGGTTCTGGTTTAGACCTTTATCGTTTTGATCTTGATTGTCATAGTACCGCTACTTTTTTTTGTCACACAACGGAGGAGCCGGCTACCAGAAGCGTTCTCCTGACCATAAAATATCATCCTGATGAAGAAGAAGAACAGCAGCAGCAGCAATTACAGCAGCAGTTAAAGAATTATACTGAAAAGGCGGGAAAAATCCTTGGAAAATTAGAGATTCTAACAACAGCGGAAGAAGAGCTTACCAATAAAACGGGGTTAAGTTATGATTCGGCAGAGTTAAGGCAGAAAATTAATGATCTGCAAAATGAATTAATAGATCTAAACGAGTCCTGGAAAGAGCAGGATCTTCCTTTTTTAGAAGAAGAGATAAACAAAATCTCTTGGGAGCAAATTGAACCCGCTCTTAATGATTATGAACAAAATCTAAGTACAACAATTAATCTTTATAATAAGCAATTAGCTAATTTTTTAGAGGTTAGGGGAAAGTTAATGATATTGCAAGAATCTTCTTTTCCTAGCGTTGAACAAGCTAACCAAATAGTTCAATTGATTGAAGAATTTAATCAAGCAGCTTCTTTATTTAATCAGAATTTTTCTGTAGAAAGTCTTGATAATAATATTTCTTTAAATCTGATAAAAAAAGCTGAGTTTTATCTGCTTAAAAGGGTAGGTTTAGAACAAGGATTGATCTTGAGCTTGAATAAAGATGTTTTTTGTCTTTTAGGAGGAGAATGTTTAACTCATTTAACAATGCAAGAGCTTTCTGAATTAGAACAAATTAATCTAAACCAGAGTTGTCAGGAGACGAATCAATTTTATGATCAAGTTGTTCTTTTGAATCAATCTTTAGCCATGAATTTTTCTAATCAAAGTTATCCCTTACAAAATCCTTTTTGGGAAGAGGTAGGGAATAAAGTCTTAGAATTGAAAAATAGTACCTTTTACTCTTATCTTGATAATCTTCCTGAAAATGGGACTAATTCAGTGTTGATTCAGGAAATAATGCTTAATGAAAATTTTTCTTATAACAACCTTTCTTATAACAATCTTTCTTCTGTAAATAATTCTCTTAATTATGATCTATTTCCAGCTTTAGTAAAAGTGTTTTTGGAACAACTTCCTCCAAAGTGTCAATTAACTCCGGTAACTTTAATCCCTTTAATTACATTTAATCAGACTATGATAGAATTAGACCTTGATTCATTAACTGATTTAAAATTAAATTTTAATTTTGAACTTCCTTCTTTAAAATGTTGTGTTTTTGGTGAATGTAGGGATTGTTGTGTGGCTTCAGAATGTGAAGATAATCCTCTACTATATCCAATCTTATTTTTGCATGGCCACGCTATCAGTCAAGGAACTTCTGCAGAGTATAGCTTAGAAGGGTTTAATGATATTCAAAATAGATTAGAAGAAGAAGGTTTTCTTAATGCCGGAACAGTTACTCTTTATACAAGTACAGATTCTCCTGAGGGAGTTTGGGGTCTACCACCTGTTCCTTTAACTATCAGAGGAAGTTATTATTTTGATGTCTTCAAACAACCAGATAATTATTATTTAGTACAAACTAAAAGTGAGAATATTGATACTTATGCTATTAGGTTAAAAGAGTTGGTTGATATAGTTAAATACAAAACAGGTAAACCAAAAGTTAACATTGTTGCTTTTAGTATGGGCGGCTTAGTAGCAAGAAGATATCTGCAGATTTTTGGGACAGAAAATGCTCATAAATTAGTGATGATTGGCACACCTAACAAAGGGATTACCGGAACGGTTGCTGAAATTTGTGCTTTTGCTGGCGCAGAGTTAGAGTGTCGTGATTTACAAGCAGACAGTTTGTTTATGAATAAATTAAATTCAGGAAAAAATCCTGATATTCCCGTCTATAATATTGTTGGTACGGGGTGTGAGATGGATGG
>JAHJDB010000109.1 GCA_018812765.1 Nanobdellota archaeon | reverse complement strand
CTTGACCCAGACGTATAGTTTTGCACTATCAAATTGGGCTTGTTGAGGAGCCGGTGCAGAAGCAGCCGGTCCGCCAAATAAGTTGTTTGCCATATTCTTTTTTAATAGGAGAGTTTTTCTTTTTATAATTCTTTTGATTGTTTGAAGTGAACAAAAAGTATCTAACGCCATTAATTAGTCTTCTTATACAGAAAATATAATAAACCAGAATGTACTCTTAAGGGGATAGGAATATAAAAAAGATGGTAATTAATAATAAAAATTGTTTTGACTTTGAAACTTATCATGAAGGAGAGAACAAGATCCTGAAGATAAATTGTGATAAATGCGCCTTTCCTCCTTCGATAGAGTATAGCGAAGTTTGCATGGCTAAAGTAGTAGACCTTTTGATGCAAGTTACCGGTGTTACTCTTATAACTCTTTCACAACAGAGGCAGTATGAGTATGGTTTCGATCAGACTAATCTTCTTTTGGAACTGGCTTCCGTCTATAAACAGCTTAATAAGGATGAAAGATTCTCTTATTCTCATCTGGTCGCTAATCCTTTATATGAACGTTATATCAGGAATAGTTATGCTCCCTTTCAAAGGTTAATCTCTAAAAAGTTAAAAGAAGACCCTTTAGCAGCATATGTTGAACTGAAACGTTTAGAAAACAGGGAAAAGATAAAATTAAATAATTTAATAGACCAAAGACACCTTTCTTCTCAACAAAAATTCTTAAGCATCTTGCAGGAAGTGATAAGCATCATTGAAAAGACTCGTCTTATCAATCTTTTGATGCCTCATACTAAAGAGTATCAGCTGGGGGAAAGAGAGATTTATGGTAATGTTTTCCAGCCGACCACCAGGCCAGATTTTATGTATACTAAACTAGTCACTGCCTTTCCGGAAGGAAATTTGATGGACAGCTATATCTTTTCTGTCGGAGAAGATATTTGTGATGTTAATGTCTTCTCTTTTGATAATGACATAAAATTGATGTACCATCTAACTCCTCCAGAATTTAAGTTTACAGAAGAAGAGTATGAACTTTTGGATGATGCCAAAAGGATCATGTCCGAGCATAAGCCTACTCGGGAAGAGTTTGTAGACCCCGAAAGGATGAGGGAAGTATTCCTTAACATCGGTAAAGATCTGATTACCGATTTAGTTCGACATAAAGATATTAAGATGGAAGAAAAAGTGGTTGAAGGTCTTGCTCAGGCCCTGCTTCGTCATACTGTGGGCTTTGGGATGATTGAGCTTCTTCTTTCTGATCCTAAAGTCCAGGATGTTAACATCAATTCACCTAATGGTGAATTGCCCATCTTTATTGTGCATCAAGACCATGGCGATTGTTATACTAATGTTTATCCGACTGCTTTAGAAGTAGAAAGTTGGGCTACAAAACTAAGACTTATCTCGGGAAGGCCGTTGGATGAAGCAAATCCCATCTTAGATACGGAATTGAAAGTGAAAGGGTTCACTTCCAGGGTTTCTGCAATCACTGCTCCATTAAGCCCTTTAGGTTTAGCTTTTTCTTTTAGAAGACATCGTGATTTTCCTTGGACTTTTCCGCTTTATATCCAGCCAAAGATAAGGTACATGAACGCTATCGCTGCCGGGCTGTTGAATTTTATCATCGATAATAATGCTACCATCTTGATTGCAGGAACAAGATCTTCAGGTAAGAGTAGTTTATTAGGAAGTTTTTTAGTTGAAATCAAGAGGAGAGCGCGGATAATTACGATAGAAGATACTTTTGAACTGCCTCAAGAATCGTTAAGGAAACTGGGCTATAATCTTGAATCGATGAAAGTTGCTTCGGCTTTATCTTCTAAAGAAGGTTCTGAAGTTGATCCTTCCATCGGGATAAGGTCGACGTTAAGGATGGGAGATTCAGCGATCTTTGTGGGAGAAGTTAGAAGCTCGTTAAGGGGAGATCAAGAAGTTGTAATTGTTGAGAAGGGGTTGACTAAACGGGTGCCCATAAAAAGCCTTGAAGGAAAGTCTTTGCGTTCATTTTTTGTCCCGACAATGGATGAAGAACAAAAAATGAAACTACAGAAACTTACTGGTTTTGTAAAACATCCTAAACGTGATCAACTAATCAAACTTACAACAAAAAGCGGTAGAGAGGTTATTGTAACTCCTGATCATAGCGTTTTTACCCATGTTAACTTCAAGATTGCAGCAATAAATACAGATCAATTAAAAGTAGGGGATCCTATCGTTATACCCGCAAAGATACCAAACGATTATAATGACTTTGATCATATTAATTTATTAAAAATATTTTATGATAATTATAGGCTTGAAGGTGCTGAGCCTTACATCCGTAAAGCGATAAGCAAAATTGGGTGGAGAAAAGCAAGCAAGATCTGCGGAATATCTGATATTTATATGTACTTGAGGCCAAAAGGACAGATATCAAGAATTCCTATAGCCCTTTTTCTTAAATTGATGAAAGAAGCAAAAGTAAAATATGTAGTAGAAGAGTTAAGGGTTAAAAAAGGAACTTCCTTAAGCTTACCAGTCAAATTTCCTGTAAATGAGAATATAATGAGGCTATTAGGTTATTATCTTGCTGAGGGAAATAATGACGGCAAAAAGATACAGATTACTAATTCTAAATCTAAGATTATTGAAGACATAACAGAAATCTGTGAAAAGGAGTTCGGCATTAAAATTCATAAAAGAAATATTAAGGGGCTTGGAACTTCAACTCAAATGTACATTACTTGTAAACCTTTATCTGATCTGTTTGAATATTGGGGTTGTGGAAAAACTTCCCTTTACAAAAGAATTCCTGGATTTGTGTACGGACTTAATAAAAGAAAGATTTGTGCTCTCTTAAGAGGAATGTATAGCGGGGACGGTTCATTTTCTTCAACAAAAAGAAATGGTAATATGGTTAGATATTTTTCAACATCAAAAAAGCTAGTAGAAGATGTTGGTTACGCTCTTCTTTCATTAGGGATTGTATGTAGGTTCCATGGTCGAAAATTAGAAAATGGAAAGACTTGTTATACTGCAGAGATAAAACAGAGAAAGTATCTTGAACAGTTTTTACAGGAAATAGGATTTACTCATAAAAAACCAGAGATGATAGTAAAATCGTTTTCTCACAGTAAATATGATTCTGTCTGTTTTGATTTAGAAGAACTTGAAAAGCATCTTAAATTGCCAAGAAAGTATAGACATTTGCGTAAAACAAGATGTTGTTCAAAAGATTATTTGAAAAGAGTTACTGAAGAAATTCCAAACTATAGTGATGAAATTTATAATTTTGCTCACGGAGAATTTTTTATCGATAAAGTAAAATTAATAGAAGCAGTTAATCTTAAAAAACCAGAATATGTTTATGATTTAAGCATAGAATCTACACAAAGATTCGTTGGAGGTTTTGGCGGAATTTTATTACATAATACTGAAGCGATCGCTCTATTTGAAGCGATGCGGGTAGGTGCTGCCGCTAATGTCGTAGCAGGGACGATCCACGCTGATTCGCCTTACGGAGTTTATGACCGGGTTGTTAACGATATCGGGGTTCCTAAAACCTCTTTTAAAGCAATCGATATCATCGTAGTTACCAATCCAGTAATTTCAGGATTAAAAAAATATAAAAGAGTATTAAGAGTTACAGAAGTGCGTAAGGAATGGGATGAAGATCCGCTTAAGGAAGGAGCTTTTGTAGATCTGATGGTCTATAATCCTTTGACTGACGAGCTGGAGATTACTGATAATTTGATTAACGGTAATTCAGTAATCCTGAAAAGGATGGCAGGAAGGATAAAAGAATTTGCCGGTGATTGGGACGCAGTCTGGAACAATATTGAGTTGAGGGCTAAAGTTAAACAGGCAATTGTAGACATTTTTAATCAGACAGGAGAGGAGTCTATTTTAGAAGCGGAATTTGTAATCAAGGCTAATGATCAGTTTAGTTTGATCTCTGACAAGGTCAAAGAGAAAGTTGGGCGACTTGATAGCGATAAGATTTTTTTTGAATTTAATGATTGGCTAAGGAAAGAAGCTAAGAAGAAAAAAGTGCTTTAAGATTAAGGTAGTTTCTGGAGTATAGATATGTTTTTATAATTTTGATCAGAGTTGGTTTGTCTAATGAATCCCAAGATATATCAGACCCATAGTTTCGGAGAAAGACTGCCCGAACCTTTGTTAGTAAATGAAAGTCTTGCAGAACTGCTGTTTGATTTTGACCGTCTTCGAATAGAGCCGGACACGATCTTTAAAGTTGTTTCTGCAGATTTGATCCTTAACGGCTGTAAAGAAGCGAGAGTTGCCGCTTACCAATTCTATCAAACTAATTACGGCTGGAAAACTTCAGTTTACAATGAAAAAGATAAAAAGGTTTTAGATTTTATGAAAGCTTTAGTTCCGATCACAAACAATTGGGAATGTTTCAAGGCAAAAGGAATAAAAGGATTTTTATTTGGTGCAGAAAGAGAATTAATCATCTCTGAAAATCACAATAAGGATTACTATTCTTGGCATCCCGGAAATGTTGATCTAAAAACTTCTCATGCTATTTATCATTATACTGGTTCTTCCCAAGATTTAATCACGGAACTAAAAAGGAATAGCTTTGATTATTTAGCTCATCTTAAATTAGAGATGGTCAGAAGAAATAAAAAGAGGGATAAGGAGCGGTTTCATTTATAACAAAGATCACACTTTCCCATGTTCTGTTCTAATTGACGGTGTATTTCGCACAAGGCTTTAGAACTTTTGATGAAGTTGCTGATCTCTTGGATCTGGCGGTAGGCGCTTTTACTGTCTACGATCTTTTCTGCAGCAGTCCTGATGATCTTCTTAACTTCATCATTCAATACTATTTTTTTTGCTCTTTTTTCTTTAGTGTATTGAGAAATTGCCGGTTCAGTAACATTCAGGAAAGAGGCGATCTCTTTTTGGGTATGTCCTTTCTCTTTCAAGGCCAGAACTAATTCTTTTCTGATCGCTGGCAGGATATACCAAACTTCGATCTCTTGAGGATGTTTATTTGGAGTGGTCATTTTTCTTTTCGTAATCTTTTATCGCTGCTCTTAAGGCCTGATCACCTAAAACGGAACAGTGGATCTTTCTGGCCGGCAGGCCGCCAAGAGCTTTAACAATATCTTGAGGAGTAATCTTTTTAGCTTCTTCCAAAGTCTTGCCGATAACCATCTCTGAAAGGATCGATGTAGAAGCGATTGCTGAAGCACAGTTGTGGACAGCAAATCCTTTAACAAGGTAAGATTTATATTCGCCAGAGATTTGAATGTTATAAACAAATCCTTTATATTTTGTAGTTACGATACTTTGAATTGGTACTAAGAAATAATTTTTTACTTTTTTTGCAAAAGTTTTCTTTTTCTTATCTTTGACGTAAGAAACCACATAAGTGTCTCGGCTTTTAATTAATCTTCCTTCTATCCTGCTGGGGACAGTTTTTCTTTTTGAAACTGTTGCAAAATAACCTTGTCTAGCGATCAATTGTTGTAATTGAAGGGCCAATTGTTCGGATGCGGTTGTCATGATATATTGGTCTCTACGATTTTTTCTTTTATCTTTGAATAGATGGCCATCTCCTTTAAAATAATAATCTAGGAAGATTTTTTGTTTTTTAATAGGCAGAAAAATCAGATCTGAGTGGAGTTTTTTTAATTTGGCCATATGTCCGCAATATCTGTCGAAGAATCTTACAGCTGTTCTACTACAAATGTAAGTTTCAGATACGTTTCCTCTAATCCTTTCTTTCGGTTCTTTTTGAAATTTTTTCTTTAGCAGTGTTTTTAACTCATCGATGTATTCATGCTCATTCTTGTTGAATGAAAAGGCAACAACCCCATATTGATTAGACCTTTTTTCTTCTGCAGAAAAATAACCTTCTGAAAGATAAAAACCTAATAATTTTAATTCATCTTCTTTAAGTTCTTTGATATCTTTTTTCTTAGGGAGCGGTTGATAGATAAGGTAATCCCCTTTTTCAAGTTCTTTGACTGGAATAAATTCGGGCGATGTGTTCATTAAAATTTCTTTATTAACTTGCAAATAAAGCGTGTGTTTCTGTTTTCTTGAATATTTGAGATTACTTCTTTTTACTGCTAAGACTGGATGTTCTCCAGTGAGAGATAATTTGTTGAATTTGGAAATAATTGGTGTTATCCTATAAAGGACCCCTTTGATTTTTCTTTTTGAAGTCTCTTCAACAACAGTTTCTTGACCATGATGGTTTAATACTTTATCGCCAATTTTTGTTTTTTCGATTGGGATATGACCGGATGGTGTGGAAATAAGTTCTCCTTTTTCACAGCATCCAAAAGTACGCCACTTACATTCAGTAATCTTGTTATCTTTTACCTTGATCCATATCTTCATCTGGTCTCCACAGGCCGGACTTCCCACCAAGCCGATCCCGTCAGCAGTTCTTTCATACTTTTCAGCTTCTTTATCAGTCTTAAAGATATTTCTGGGATTGAAAAAGTGATCTTTTACGATGTCGGAGTAAAACCAATTCTGATTATCAGCACTTTTTCCATCAGCATTTTTTTTGGTTATCATTTTTGATTCATCACCTCTTCTACTGTTAAATTTACGGGAGAGATCTTCCTTAATGATTCTACAATTTTGGGCAGAACTTCTAAAACCTTGTCGATATCTTTTTTAGTTGTCTTCCGGCCTAAAGTGAATCTTAAAGTTCCGTGGGCAACTTCATAAGGAAGGCCCAGGGCTAAAATTACATGGCTGGGATCTAAAGATTGGGAAGTGCAGGCGCTGCCTGAAGAAGCGCAGATCCCGTACTCGTTAAGGTATAACATCATCGCTTCTCCTTCCACATCTAAAAAAGTCAGGTTAGCGTTATTAGGCAGTCTTTCTGTCGGATGCCCGTTAAGGAAAGTTTTAGGGATTTTTTTGATGATGCCTTTTATCAATCGGTCTCTTAATTTGATCAATCTGATATTTTCTTGATCTTTTTCTGCCTGAGCTAACTCTAAGGCTTTGGCAAACCCCACAATGCCCGGAACATTTTGAGTGCCGCTTCTTAATTTGAATTCTTGCCCTCCGCCATGGATTAGCGGTAAGATTCTGAGACCGGTTCTTACGTATAAAAGACCGACTCCCTTCGGCCCGTAAATCTTTGAACTGTTCAAGGTCATCAAATCTGCTCCTAATTCTTTCACGTTGATATTTAAGGCTCCACCGGCCTGGCAAGCATCGGTATGGAAAGGAATCTTTTTTTCTTTGGCGATCTCTGCCAGCTGTCTTATCGGCAGGATTGTGCCTACTTCATTATTTGCATACATGATTGAGATTAGGATCGTATCTTTTCTGATCGCTTTCTTCAAATCTTCCGTAGAGACCATTCCGAACTTGTCAACATCCAAAGAAGTGATTTTGAAATCTTCATATTTTTCTAAATATCTGTAAGTTTCCAGGACCGCTTCATGTTCGATCTTAGAAGTGATGATATGTTTCCCTTTTTCCTTATTGGCTCTAGCAATTCCTTTGATAGCTAGGTTAATGCTTTCAGTTCCGCTGCCGGTAAAGATGATCTCTTCTGCCTTATCGGCGTTGATCAGTTTTTTGATAGTTTCTCTGGCTTCATCTACAGCCTCTTTGGCTCTTAATCCGATGGTATGGAAACTTCCCGGGTTGCCAAACTCTTTAGAAAAATATTTTTTCATCGCTTCCACTACTTCGGGCCTGACAGGGGTTGCAGCAGCATGATCTAAGTAGATTTCCATGGTTCTTCTTAACTATTGTTAATTATTTATAAAAGTTGCGGGGATTTATTCTGATTGGAAACATTCCGGATATTCTGCATAAAAGTTTTCTTTGACTAATCTGGGCTGTAGGGTATATATTAAGTCTTCTGGAAGATACAAGTCCTAAAAAAAATGCTTGAAAGCGCCTGACAAAGTCCTAAAGTGTACTTGAACGGCGCTTTATTATCCATGCATTTTTTAGGACGCCCGTCTGCAAGCCAGCCAAACCTAGCGAAAATCACAGTTTCATAATCAATTGAAAATTCAGCTGGGTAGGGCATATTGTCCACAAAGCAGAAAAGTTTATATATAAAGTGGACAATAATTATGATATGGCATACATAGATAAGATAAAGTCAGGGAAAAAGACATTCTATTACTTAGGAAAGACTATCAGAATCAGTAAGAATAAATGGAAGAAAATACGCATTAAACTGGGGGAGAAAAAGCCAACAAAAGAAAAAATTGGAAAAAAGTTAACAGAATTGAAACTTGAAGAATATAAAGTTTACAATAAAAATTATTTGGATGCAGATAAACTTGAAATTATCGATGATTTTAAAGAAGTGTACAATAATCATCTTAAGAAAATACCTAAAACTGTTGCCGAGAAGGAAGAAGCCGATTTTGTAATCAGATTTACTTATAACTCCAATGCAATTGAAGGAAATAGATTAACATTACGAGATACCTATCTGATCATTAAAGAAAAACAAATCCCTTCTGGAGCCCCGCCTAAAGATTATAACGAGGCGATTAATGGAAGGGAAGCTTTTGAATTCATCAAAAAGTATAAAGGAAAGTTAACAACGGATCTCTTAGAAAAAATTAATTTGATTTTGACCAAAAACACTGGTGTAATCTATCCCGGAAGAATTCGTTTTTTCCCTGTAAAAATTGAAGGAACAGATTTTACTCCTCCTGAACCGGAAAAAGTAAAACCATTACTTGAAGAAATGATTAAATTTTACTATGAAAATAAGCGCAAAATCCATCCATTTATTTTAGCTTGTCTGATACACGCTCAGTGTGTAGAAATTCATCCATTTGAAGATGGAAATGGAAGAACGGGAAGAGCGTTAATGAATTGGATCTTAATGGAAGCAGGATATCCAAAGGTTTTTGTTCCCGTAAAATCAAGGCAAAAATATTATGAAGCGATCGATCTCTACAACGAAAAAGGCATTAAGGATTATTGTGAAAAAATGTTTGAAGTAGTAATGGAACAATTCCATCTTTAATATTGTCCACTTTTTATATAAAAATTTATTGATTGTGGACAATGAAATCTGGTTAACTTTCTGAATCTATTTGCTTTTTAATCGAAACTTATATAAGGGAAAAAGAGTTTCTTATTTATAATAATAAAAAGAAGTGTGTACTAATGGTTAAGTATAATTTATTTAAATATAAGGTTTTAGTTAGAAAAGGTAATATTCCTCGAGGTGGTTCTTCATGAAAAAAGTTATTGTTCTGATGGTTGCTGTAATAATGTTGGTGATGATGAGT
>JAHJDB010000108.1 GCA_018812765.1 Nanobdellota archaeon | reverse complement strand
GTTAATAATTTTAATTCTTAATATTTTTATATCTTAATACTTTTAATTCATCCCTTGAGGTTTATTCCCTCCAAACAATTTCCTTAAATTTACCTGTTCTTCTAACCTTTCCTTGATTTCAAAATCTCTGTGTAGGTAGTTTAACAGCCCGACAGAATAATCTTCCACATCTTGGATCTCCGGCCCGTATAGATTCAGATTATTAAATTCTGTTCTGGTAGGTAAAGCTGAAGCAACGTTATTCAACACTTTGCTAATCTGCTCCATGAACATAGCAATCTTATCCGGTGGAAGAGTGGTCTGTTTCAGCTGATCACGGGCCGTATCGATAAAGTCCTTACATTCTTTCTGGGGAAAAGTTTTGTCGTATGAAAAGGTGACCATCCAGATTCGGCCTAAGCCTTGCTTAATCATACTCTCAGAAAAAAACTGTTTTTCATACCATTCTATTCCTTTTGCTTCACCGATCCGCTTAGCTCTTTTAACCATCTCGGCTGGTAAAGAGCCATACTTAATAGAAAGAATCTCTTCATCTTTTTTTGGAAAAAAACTAGACAAGCTTTCATAAAAAGTTTTATCTCCGGACCGGATCTTTTTTTGGATCAGTTCTGGAAGCCTAAAAAAAGCAGATTCAAAATCATCATTTCCGATAAGAATATCGAAAACTTTGTCGTCAAGAACCTTGTCTGAAGACCGTTTTTTATTTTCAGTCAAATTTTGAGTCCTGTTCAATAAGAATTCAGAGATGTGTTTTACATAAATAGATTCCAGCCTTTTTAAAAGAATCAGATCTTCTATAAAATCAAACTTATTATCAACAAAGGTAGGGATTATTTCAACAGTATATACTCCTGGAAAAGCTGATTCATATCTAGGAATAATCAGATTATTTAGTCCCATCGATACCTAAAAAAAAAGACTGTTTAATAATGTTTTCTCTGTTACAACAATTCTTTTAAAACCGTTACCTCTCAACAGAATAATGATAACAAATAGCATCTTGGACATCCTTCCAGAAAATCTAACTCCGGGGATGAAACAATACCAAGAAGCCAAAAAGGCCAATCCAGACTGTCTAATCATGTTAAGGATGGGCGATTTCTATGAAATGTTCTATGATGATGCGATAAATGCAGCCAGAGAATTAGAGATAACCCTTACTGCCAGAGGCAAAGGAGATAAAAGAGCTCCCTTAGCGGGGATACCTTATCACGCCCTCGAACCATACTTGAGCAAATTGATAAAAAAAGGTTTTAAGATCGCTATCATCGAGCAGTTAGAAGACCCCAAGAAAGCAAAAGGTCTGGTCAAAAGAGGTTTAGTAAGGATAGTCACTCCCGGAACAGTCATTGAATCATCAATGTTAGAGGAAAAAGAAAATAATTACATCATGGCCCTAACTTCTTTTGGCGACGAATTCACGGCAGCTTTTTGCGACCTCTCTACAGGTGAATTTTTCACGTTCTCGATCGAATCCTTTCAGGACTTGATAAATGAGATCACCAGATTAAAACCTTCTGAATGCATCATCCCTGAAAGTTTGATGATTAACAAGGAATTGGTTGAAAAGATAAAAGAAAAAGATTGTTTTGTCAATAAATTAGACGATTTTTATTTTAAGGAAGCAAAAGCCAAAGAAGTGTTGTTAAACCATTTTAATTTAAGTTCTTTAAATTCTTTTGGATTAGAAGAAAAGCGGCTGAACCTTTCTGTCTCTGGCGCATTGATGAAATATCTTCTTGATACTCAAAAGAATTCCTTATCCCATCTCAAAAAGATCTCTTTAAGAAGTTCTCAGAACAAGATGCTCCTGGATTCATCCACTTTCAGAAACCTAGAACTTATCCAGAATATCCGCGACGGAAATTCCCGAGGAACCTTGTTATCTGTCTTGGATCAGACCGTAACTTCAATGGGTGCACGGCTGTTAAAAAGATGGCTAAAGGAGCCCTTGCTTGATGTTGCAGAGATAAATAAAAGGTTGGAAGCGATCGAATCCTTAAACAAGAATGTTATCACCAGGGAAGAGATTATCGAATTGTTAAAAGATATCCATGACCTAGAAAGATTGATCAGCAGGATAAATTATGGAAACGCAAATCCGAGAGACCTATTGTCCTTACAGAGATCCTTGCAGCAGGTTCCTGCCGTAAAGGAAAGATTGAATACTCTTAACAGCGAACTGTTAAAGAACATTTCACAGATTGATGACCTCAGCGGAATTTCAACATTAATAAAAAGATCGATTAAAGAAGAAGCTCCTCTCACGATCAGGGAAGGGAATCTCATTAAACCAGGTTATAACGAAGAGTTAGATTCTTTCAGGAGCATAAAAACAAACAGCAAAAGATATCTGCAGCAATTAGAAGAGAAAGAAAAAAATAAAACCGGGATACAAAATTTAAGGATTGCTTACACCAGAGTATTTGGTTATTTTATCGAAGTTACTAAAAGAAACGTCCATCTCGTTCCAGAGAACTATATCCGAAAACAGACTACGGCTAATTCCGAGAGATATATCACAGAAGAGTTGAAATTAGAAGAAGAGAAAATTTTGGGAGCTGAAGAAAAAATAAACGAGCTAGAATACGAATTGTTCCATCAGCTGCTTAAAGAGATCGCTGTTGAAACTGATAAGATTCAGGAAGCTGCAAGAAATCTTGCTCTTCTTGACGTTTTATGCTCGTTATCAAAAATAGCGCTGGAAAATAATTACACCAAACCCTCTTTTGTCTCTAAAAAGATTCTCCACATTAAAAACGGCCGGCATCCGGTAGTAGAGAAAATCGAAGATAGTTTTGTAGCAAACAGCATTTTATTAAATGAGGGAGAGATGATGATCATTACCGGCCCAAACATGGCTGGAAAAAGCACCGTGATGAGACAATTAGCTTTAATAGTCTTGATGGCCCAGATTGGAAGTTATGTTCCCGCTGAAGAAGCAGTTCTTGGCATTACTGACAGGATATTTACTCGAGTGGGAGCTTATGATGACTTAAGTTCAGGACAATCAACCTTCATGGTAGAGATGAACGAGACTGCTTCTATACTCAATAACGCTACTGAAAACAGCCTGATTGTACTAGACGAGATCGGCCGGGGAACAAGCACTTTTGACGGTGTTTCTATCGCCTGGAGCGTAGCTGAACATATCCATAATAACACCAAAGCTAAAACCTTGTTTGCTACACATTATCACGTCATGAATAAATTAGCAGAAAAGTTTGATCGGATAAAAAATTATAACATTGCCGTTAAGGAAGTCAAAGGAGAAGTTATTTTTCTGCATAAGCTTATTGAAGGAGGTACAGACCAAAGTTATGGGATTCATGTAGCAAAATTAGCTGGCCTGCCTTCGCCGGTAATCGAAAGAGCTAAAGAGATACAGGCAATCTTAGAGAGAGACGACGAGATGATTAAGAAGATAAAGGCTAAGAAGTTGGAAGAGCAGAAAGATTTGTTTGGGTTTTAATTACCGCTAGTATTTAATCTTTAATCATTAGTTTAATTATCAGCGGTATCAACATTACTTACACTTAAAAGATTAGAATATTGAGCAGCAGCCAGTTCTTCACGTCTGGTAATCCTAAAATGGTTCATGAACGTGTCTATGACTAACTCGCTCGGAATCATGATTCTGGGAAGGTCCTCCAACTTAGTGCTTTCTGGACAATTTACTCCTGGAGGACAATAGGCAACAATATGCTCGTCTTTGCCGGCCGGAGAAAAACAGATCCTTGAAAAAAGATAGACACCGCTATTTTCTATCTGGATCCCTCTGAAACCAAAATAGTTCAGTATATTTGAATCAGGCAGCCATAATGAAGGGCCTAGGAATCCGGTTTCAGCACAAGATTCTTCTAAAGTCCGGCCTTCTTTTTGCAGAGGAGCAACTAAATATTCCCTACCTTTTTGATAATTTAAGGCCGGCCCTTTCTTTTCGATTTCCTTTAATCTGACTGGTTGTTTACGGTAAGCTGTAAGAGGGTTTCCTGCTGATTTAAGAGAGATATCATACAAGCTCCATCCGGTTGATTCAATAATCTCTTTTAGAACTGGACTATTTTTAAAGACTTTAATTTTGGCCATTTAATTGCTCTTAATTCCAATCTTTTATAAACTTTCTTAAGAAAAAGGCTTTTTATATTAGACCCAGCGAGGAATAAATTTTAAAAGTAAGCAGAGATAAGCTGGGATAAGAAAGAAGAAAAATAAAAAAATCATCTTTTTTTCTCAGCCTTCTGATCAAAAGCCTGTTTCTTCAAAAG
>JAHJDB010000107.1 GCA_018812765.1 Nanobdellota archaeon | reverse complement strand
TCATTTTTTTGTTTACTCTAAAACAGATAATCATATAAATAAACAATTTTTAACTTTAAAGATGACTTACCCAAAAATAATCACTTTTACCGGCGCTTCTGGAGTCGGTAAAACCACTCTTGCCAAAAAGCTGTTAGAAAAAAATAATTTCCAGCTTGTCACTAGCACTACGACCAGAGAAGCAAGACCCTCTGACTCACCCAGAGAATATGAACACATCAGCTTTTATTCTTTTGCAGAACTAAATGAACAGAATTCTTTTATTTGGACCGCTGAACATGGAGGCAATCATTACGGAACTAAATTTAAGTATATCCATAACGCCTTAAATGCTCCTTACACGTCCATCATGATCTTAGTTCCAGAAGTACTGCCAAAACTTATCGACTATGCAAAAGAACAAATTTTGCCTTTTTATATCAGAAGTCCCGGAGATGAAGAATTAAAGAGAAGACTGATAAAAAGAGAAGAGCCGCTAGAAAGCATCGAGAAGAGGTTAAAACAAAGTGAAGACTGGGAAAGAGAGGCAGAAGATTCAAAGATACCTTACCGTTTCATTCATAACCCCTTCCTAAGGATTGAAGATGCCGTCAGAGAAGTTAGGTTGTACCTTAACGTAAATAAATTAAAGTAAAGCTTATAAAAAGCTACTCTTCTCACGTTTTAAAATGCAAAAAGAACAACTACTTGGACCTCCGCCAGAAATCAAAAGGATTAACGACGTCACTTGGGAACTTCCGACATCCTACAAAAAAGGAATGCTTGTTCCAGCCAGAATCATAGCTAACGAAGAGCTGATGAAGTCTATGGATAGAGGAGTCTTTGATCAGATTACCAATGTAGCAACTTTACCTGGAATCCAAAAATATGCTTTTTGTATGCCTGACGGCCATTGGGGATATGGATTTCCGATCGGAGGAGTGGCTGCATTTGATCCGGAAGAAGGTGGAATAATCTCACCCGGTGGAATTGGCTTCGACATCAATTGCGGTATGAGGTTGATGACCACTAATTTAACTATCGAAGAAGTTCAGCCAAAGATTAAAGAACTGGTTGATGCCTTGTATCTAAAAGTTCCAGCAGGAGTAGGCTGTAAAGGTTTTGTAAAGATTTCTAAAGAAGAATTTAATGAAGTTATGGTGGAAGGAGCACAATGGTGCTTAAAGAAAGGTTTTGCTACTGTTGAAGATATTCAAAATATTGAAAGTCAAGGAAAAATTCCAGGAGCCAATCCTAAAAAAGTTTCCGATAAGGCCGTCAAAAGAGGATTTGACCAAATCGGCACTTTAGGAAGCGGGAACCACTATTTAGAAATCCAAGTTGTTAAAGAAGAAAACATTTTCGATAATAAAGCTGCTAAAGCCATGGGCATAACTAAGCCAGGACAGATAGTAATCATGGTCCATTGCGGTTCTCGTGGTTTTGGACATCAAATCGGAACAGATTATCTTAGAGTGTTTTTAGATGTCATGCCAAAATATGACATAGAAATAAAAGATCGGGAACTTGCCTGCGCCCCGTTCAAATCTCCAGAAGGGCAGGACTATTATCAAGCGATGGCCTGTGCTGCTAACATGGCTTTCGCCAATAGACAAGTTATCACTCACCGGATTAGAGAAGTTTTCTCCAGAGTTTTTGATAAAAGCCTTGAAGAGATCGGCATAAAATTAGTTTATGACGTTGCTCATAATATCGCTAAGTTAGAGAAGCATGTCATTGATGGAAAAGAGAAAGAACTGTTAGTCCACAGGAAAGGAGCTACAAGATCCTTCGGCCCGTCGAGAGCTTCAGAACTTCCTTCCATTTATGCAGAAATTGGGCAGCCGGTTATCTTAGGTGGAAGTATGGAAACCGGTTCTTATCTCTTAAAAGGAACTGATGAGGCTGATGAAACATTTGCTTCTACAGCTCACGGAGCAGGAAGAACGATGAGCCGGGCTGCAGCGATGAAAGAAGTCGACGGAAAAGAACTGCAGAAAAAGATGGAGAAAGAAGGGATCTATGTCCATGCCGTAACTTTAAAAGGGCTAGCAGAAGAAGCTGGTAAAGCTTATAAAGATATTGAAGTGGTCGTTGATACCTTAGAAAAAGCTGGAATTACTCGGAAAGTCGTGGCTCTAAAGCCGATTGGTAATGTCAAAGGTTAAAAATGGTCTTGGAAGATTTATTCACCTACATAGGTATTGCTTTTATTGCTGAGGATATTAATCGTAAGGTCAGGGATGATGCAAAACCGGCCTCTATCGGAAAGAACCCTTTAATTTATGACGATAAGAACAGTATAGTCAAAATAGGAAGATTGCCGTTAAAATATGACCAACAAGGAGGCAATGTCATTAAAATCGGGACCTTATCATACTCTCATCAATGGGATGAAGTTTGTCTGGATTTAGGCTGCGATATGATTTATGTTTCTGGTTTAGTCTCTTCTTCAAACAGGATTGTTCCACCGTTAGGAAATAGAGAATTTGACTGGCGTTTTGCTAATCATGGCGTTGCTAACTTTGCAACAGCCTGTAATCTTCTGATGGAAATAAGATACGAAAAAGCAGTCAAAAAAGTAGGGAATAATGAAATTATCTATAACCAAGATAATCTTGTAGTAAATATTGCTGGTTTAAAGATAGAGTATGATCATTTAGAAGTTCAAAATAATAATGATTTTTGGCCGTCTAAGGTGGGGGGGGTAGATAGGATTGGTGAACCACTTATTCACCTTAATATTGTTAAAGAAAAAGATTTGAAATGTTAAAAAATTATTTCTAACAAAGATTAATCTGTTTATAGCCCGGTTTTTTTTTCTGATAAAATTATTTTACTTTCCCTTCCAACTGTTCCACAAAACCACATTTGCCACACTTCATCTTGTAAACTGAATCTTCGTCAGAATAGAAAGAACCTAAGTCTACTAATTCTGCCTTGCCATGACCACACCTTTTACAAGAATGATCGTGGACAGCCAAGACATTCTTTCCATCAGATACAGTAATGACTTTACCCAATTCATTATTTTTTATTGAAATAACATTATTCTCTTGATTTAATTCCGGCTGGGAATGACCTTTAGGACAAGACATCCATTTCCCGTACGGAGTTTTTTTAGGTAGAAGCAGACCACCACAAGTTTTGCAAAACATTTTTTAAAATTTAAAATTTTTTATTAATACTTTTTACGATTAACTAATTATTGATGATAAATTAATCTAGCTATTTTAATTAAAATTTATTAAATTAATTGTCATTGATAAATGTTTCCGCTTAGTAGACTTCTAAAATTGCTTTTTCTAAAAATTCTTATTAATCAGACTTACTTAATTTTTCATATAATGACACTACTCCTTTACTAGCCATCACAACAAGACCCCCGGGATAGTAATATGACTTAGCTGAAGGATAAAACCATTTATGTCCCGGCAAGGATCTACTAACAACAGTATTAAGGCCTTCATCAGGATTTTCTCGAGCCAATTCTGAAAAATATTTAATATAACTTATTGATAAGGGCCAACCATTACTGGTGGCCTCAAAAGGAATAAACTTTCCAAAATCTTCAAATTCTAATTGCAGGTGTCCGACCCCTTCTTTCATCTGACCGGCAGCAAACCTAACTTTGTTTTTTAATTCGGTTCGCCCATTAATATTTGTCAGCTTTTCATAAACATCAAAAGTAGCATTGGAATAATCCTTGCAGTCCCCTTCTCCTTTAGCCAGATGATGTACTATTGAAGTAGAGATAATCAAATAGTCAAGAGTATTAAGATCCTTGGGCAAATGATTATAAGGTTTTAGTTTTTCATCATCTACCTTTAATCTAACCAGGATGTTTGAATAGAAAGTTAAAGAAGTAGGTAAACCTACCACTAAAGCAGCTTGATTAATCCCTAAAGCCAGCAAAGAAATCTTTAGAGCTTTTTTAGCCTTATCTTTAAGTTTCTTTTTTTCCACTATTTAAGAACTTTTTTTAGGTTGTTATTAAGATTGGCTATATTTTATATATATACCCTTCCTAATCTTTTAGAAATAAGCAGAAATAAGTAAAATCAAATAGGCAGAACTACGCCCATCTTCTCACATAATTTTTTTTGGTTCCTAGTAAGTTTATCTGGATTTTTGGAAACAAATTCTTCAAATTCCTTGTCGATATCTGTCAAAATAATACACCCCTTTACAATAAACGAGAAATAAAGTAAAAGAACTTATTTATAAAGTTTGTTTATCCTCCGTAAAAAGTAAAAACGTTTTGTCATTGTTGGGTGCGGAATAGAATTTTGTGTTTTTTTAGAATGGGTTTTTTTTAAGGAAAATTAATCTTTTTTAATTCTTCTTAACCAAGATTCCCTCAACTAAAATCTTCCTAGCTTAAAACTCACTTAATTTCTTCTGTTGCTTCTTATTTTTCAAAAGCTTGCTCTCCTTTAATAATTGATCCAATTCAAAACCAAACTTCTTCAGAATCAATAGACGAGCATATTGCAGCATCAATTTTTCATCAGAAAAAGTTATGGCTCTTCCTTGAAGAGATTTCCTAGCAGCTTCTCGAGTGACCCAAACTCCTAACGGAACATTATATTCAGTAGTGATAAATCTTAAAGCTAACACGCTGCCTTGTCTTTTAAGCTCCTTCATCTTTTCTAAGGCTGCTAACCTAACGGTATAATATCCCCCTGCAGTCTCTTCAGCATAATTTTTTCTTCCACCATAATCTTCATAATCAGTAGAGTAAAAATGTCCTTCTTTACTCCAAGGATTAATCTTATAGCCCAAGTAAGTTTCAAATAATTCATAACTCCACACTTCTGGAAAAAAGAGCAGTAAATAATAATTGCCCCATTCCCCTCCGAAATACGCCTGATACTCTCCTGACTGAAAATCCTTAATTTCTTTAATCAGCTGTTTTCCGATGGTGTCATCTACAGCCGTGATGCTCCACCTGGTAGGAACTAATTTTCGGTCTTTTCCGATCCCTAAATTTCCTACGGAAAGAAGTTTGTTTAAGGATGACTCTTCAAAACCTTTTTTATAGAGGCTAATCAAGGCTGCTCCCGATTTTAAATCCGTATCCGAAACAACTCTTTCCACTCTGCTATCAACTTTGGTGTTAGAAGTGATCCGGGCCTTCCTGATCTCTGCTTGAGGTCCAAAAGGGATGACTTCTTTTTCTGGTTTAAGTTGTAATTGTGGTTTTTTTTTGAGGTTTATTTCCAGATCTGCAGAATTCTTAGCCAGGCCCACTTCTTTAACGATCTCCAAAAACCTTCCTCCTTTAGAAGAGTCTCCTTTAAGTACCTCCTTAACGTTGGCTGAACTTCTGGAGTTGACTAAACCGTATCTTAAAGAAGCAATCTGGCCGATCTTAAAACTGCTTCTGCTCCATAATTTTGGAGAGTCGTAATAAGAAGTATCGCCAGAAAACTGAGGTGAAAGAACACCAATGTTTACGTTAGGATAACCAAACCTTCCGATGAAAGGAGCAGGTGAACTGCCCAAAAAATCTTCTTTAAATTCTTTATTTAGTTGAAGTTGGGGGATCTGCTCAATATCTTTGAATTTTACCCTTTTTATCTGCATGTAATGTTAATCCTAAAGGTAGCTTAAATAGATTTGTTTACAAGAATATCTACACTGCCGGAAAGTTTTCGGAAATTAGTCAAAAATACTTTTAAACAAATTTAATATTAAATGTCTCATGTTCCTAGAAAACCGAGAGTCGTCAGATTGGCAAAAAAGGTGGGACAAACATAATAATGAACGTCTCAAAAGATTTAGAAAGAAGGACGGTTCTTTCGATATTCAAGCTTATAGCAGAAGTGATTTAGCTCAGGAAAAAAAGGAACTTCTTGATGGACAGTTAAGTAGAAGAATCGGTCAGGATCTTAATCGTTCGATAGGTCTAGAAGTTAACAAACATATCAGTAAAATTAACATGACCAAATATGCTCGTGAGAAAACAAACTATTTGATTCAAGAATTTAAAAATATCAGAAAGAAATTTAACCTTTGTTCTTATGAATTAGCCTTGTTCTTATTGGCTGGAAATGGTCAATCAACCATTGATGATGTTTATTTAGCCCAAGATCAGCAGGTTACTCCTACTTATTGTGATGTTACTGTTCCTGGAACAGTTGCTTCTTTCAAAGATATTCGTGACAACTTAGAAAAGAAAATTATTGGCTGGGGACATTCTCATGCAGAGATGCCCCCTTTTTATTCTGAGACTGATGATAATACGATGTACAATAGGTTTAGGAAATGGCACAATAAAGAAGAAATCAATTATTCTTGGGCAGGCAGGAATCTTTCGGCCGGCAAACTTAAATATTTTTATGGGATGGTCTTTAATGAAAAACAAGATTTCCCGGCGTTAAGAGTTATAGCTGAGAAACCAAAAATAGTTCCTGTCCCTGGAAAATTGTTTCATTATCAGACGGTAAGAGAGAATTTAGACCTGGAAGGAAGATCGCCCCAAGAGTGGTTGAAAGAAAACATTATCGATGATGGTAAAATAATTTCTGAAGAAGAGAAATTAGAATTGAATCAGCAGCTTCTGGAGAGAGTTTCAGTAGAGACTAAGAAAGGTTATGTGAAACTGAGTAATTTTAATTTGAGTAATTTCAATTTGAATAATTTCAATTTGAATAATTTTAATCCAAACCAGCCAAGCCAGTCAAGCCAGCCATACCAACCAAATTCAGCAGGCCAAGAAGATAGTGGAAAACTAGAAGAGGGTGCTAAAATCTACTCTTCTTTTTTTAATCCGACTGTCAAAACCAACGCTGATGGATTCAGAAATATTTTTTCTTCTTTTTTTGAGATTTAGATGGACGAAGAGATCTTTAGAATGTTGAAAGAGATTAAGCGGGATCTAAGATTAATGACGGGATTGGAAAGCATCCTGAGTAAGCAGAAAGAGAATAGAAAAGATATTTTAGGGGCCTCATTTTTTGATTCCTTAATTTTGGATTATTTTGCTAGTAATCTGGAATCAAAAGAATTGTTCAGTCTTGGGATTAATCTAAAGAATAATCAGAACCAGAAAAATAGTTTCAACCAGAACATAACTTTAGTCGTCATCGCTGATTATTTAACGGGCCTCTACGGAAGAAAAAATTTTAAGGCTGGTGACTTTTTAAGAAAAAGTTCTTCTGCTCAGCTAGACTTTCTAGAAACAAAATTGGGTTCCACCATGATGAGTACGGAAAAAGAGACTTTCCGTCTTTCGACAGGCGTAGAAGAAAACATGACCTTATGTGCTTACCTCTCTTTATTAAAAAACGCTGAATTTTTAAATATTTTATCAGGAGTTAATTCTGTAAATGATCTCAAATCTATCTTGCTAGCGGATTTAGTTTATTCTCATACTGTTTCAGAAGGAAAGAAACAATTAGCGGACCGATTAGCGCGAGAGGTAAAAGAAAAAGGTTTGCCGGCCCAGAGAATTTGGCTGGAACTTTTATCCTTCCGGAGCGCAGAGATGAGCAAAGATCTGCTTTCTAAAAAAATCAGAGAGCTCAGACAAATGGACCAATTAGTATCACATACTTTTTCAGAAGAAAATTTAAAGTGTAATTTAGAAGAAAGAAAGTTAGATGACCAGTTGGAAAAAATCCTTCAAGTTCGTTACTCTCTCAATGATGGCCCTGCCAAGTATAAGATTTTTGAGATATCTCTGGAAAGAACTGTTTCTGAATATCATTTTATACACGAGAAAGTTATTAAGGAAATAGATCAGGGTTTTAAAAGATATCTGGATCTTCAATTTCAGAAGTATAATTCCAGGAAAAAATCTATGTTCATTGAGGAAGAAACCAAAGAATTAGAACAGTGGAAAAATCGATTTGAGAAACTAAACTATCTTTCTAAGACCTTTAATAACGAAAAGAAAAACACGGAATTTTATTCCAGGAAGGTCAAGGATGATTATTCAAAAGCCCGAGAAGTATTAGAATTTAAAACAGGGTTGTTGAATGAGCAAAAAAAAGTTTGGGAATACCTTTCCAATTCAACCAGTTATCATTTAGGGGTAGAAGAAGCTAAAGAGAAATTCTTTTGGCTGGAAAAAATGAACGAAAATTTAAGTACTGTGTTCAGCAGCAACAGATTGAAGACTTATCCCCCGCTCGAAAATCTGTGCTCACAAGTTAGATCTGAAACCAGAGAGGCTGTTGAGAGCGTAAAGAAAAACATTTTAAGATCTGTTGAAGAGATTAATCTCAGCTGCCGAAAAAGTATAGAAGAAGCTAACCAGCGGATTCTTGAAATGAAGAACAGCTTTTTTTTAAGCAAACCTTATCACTGCTATCAAACTTATTTGAAATTAGGCTCTTTAAGGGAGGTAGTTGAAAAAAGGAGAAAAAACGTTGAGGAGCTTTCTAAGTTTAGACCATTTCTTGATGATTCACAAAAAGAACAGTTCGTGTTTCTAGAAAAAGAGCTGAGAAATATTTTTTTAACTTTAGAGAATAATAAGATTGACTGTCAAGATTATTTTATCAAAGCAGGATTCGGGATAGGTAGTCTCTTGGCTTTAGGTTCTGGTTTTGTTTATAGCTTATTTTAAAGCAGGACTTGTTTTAAAGCAGTTTAGTTTTGAGGAGTTTAGTTTTGAGGAGTTTAG
>JAHJDB010000106.1 GCA_018812765.1 Nanobdellota archaeon | reverse complement strand
CCACATACTTTTGGTTTACAATCATAACAATCTAGAAGCAGTTCATACCCAAAAACCTGTTCTGGAGCTTTCTTCTTAGCAGGACTACTTTTTTTAGTAATTTTCTTTTTTGTTGCCTTGACCATAAAAAAAAGATTATTTAAACCTTTAAATATTTTTCCCAAACTCTATTATCCCGAAACTGGTTTACATCACGAAAGTGGTTTACACTTTAACTCTTCCCACACTTCTTTGGGTGTTTTATAATGAAGGCTCATGTGAAGCCTTACCTCATTATAATGTTTGATATAATCACCAAAAGAAGAAAATGATCCTGTAGCATATTCTTCTTTGTAAGTTCTGAAGAATCTTTCTACTTTACCATTCGTTTGTGGCCTATTTACCCTCGCTAAAGAGTGTTTTATTCCTAAAATATCCAATGTTGCTCTAAACATAGTATTTTCTTGTTTAGCATTCGGATGATTTGAATAATATTGAGACCCCTGATCAGTCATTACAGCTTTTGGTTTGCCACATTCGGCTATGCCCGAATGTAAGAGAGCTAGACTATTTTCAGCTGTCTGTCTCTTAAACACGCCATGGCTTGTAATTAAGCGTGTTCTATCATCTATGTACACACTAACGTTTGTTCCAGAGAAGGGGTCATATGACCAATCAGTATGCCATAAATCGTTTGGGTTTGGGAGTTCGTAACGAACCCATTTATGTGGTTTCTGTTTCTTTATATTTGGTTCAACCATTCCATTTTGCACAAGAATTTTGTCTATTTGTCTGTGCGAAATGGCAAATCCTTTTCTCTTAAGGATTTGCTTAATATGGCATGCGCCATAACGATGTCTTCGTCTAATATCAAGTATAATTTCAACAGCATTTTGATTAAGAATTGTTTCTGAACGACCAGTTTTATGATCTTTTAAGCCGTCCCAGCCAAATTCTTTATAAGATTGCATGATTTTTGAAATTGTCATACGACTAATTCATTGAGAAAAAGCAATTTTTGTTGTAGAAACACCTTTCAACTTTTGCTTAACAACCCATACACGTTTTTTAAAATTAAGTTTATACATATAACTTCACCAAGAGGTTATATCATATGTAAACTAAAAACGTGATACTACAATATTTTTCCCAAACTGAAAAGAAAGAAAATTGACAGCAAAACCCTTTTATACCTTTATGACTTCTTAATATTAAATATCGATACCGAAGATGACCTGAAACAATGTTAATCAACAACAAAGAATTAGCAGAAGAAAAAGTCCTTTTGTTAATCACAGATATCAAGAAGAAAAAAGAATTAAACAGCATCAGCGATGATTTTGTCAAGAACCAACTCGAAACTTATCTTCAAAAAAATCCTAAAGCTCTTTCTTCATTAATTAAAGGACTGAACAAAAAATCTTCTGAGTACAAAAGAATTGTAAAGGAAATGAGAGCTCTCTTAAGGAGAGTCTATGGTCTCTTCCGACCGGAAGGTTCAAAAGAAAGAGAATATTTAATTAAAGAACTGTCCAATAAAAAAGATCAGCTAAATATCATCATTAAAATTCTAGAAACTCATTCTTCGACAAAAGAAAGACTGCCTTTATACTCCGAACTTTATAAGAAAATATTTGAGATTACTGGAAAGCCAGAAATTCTTGCTGACTTCGGATCAGGAATCAACCCTTTTTCTTATCCGTTCATGAAATTAACCAAGTTAAAATATTACGCTTACGACATTAACTTGGAAGAAGTCAATGCTCTTAACACCTTTTTTCAACAGATGAAAAAAGAGAACAAAAATTTTAACGGCAAGGCAGAGGTTTTAGACCTTTTAAAACTAAGAGGAGCGGGAGAATTAAAAAAGCCAGCTCTTAAAAAAGCTGATCTAGCTTTCCTGTTCAAGATTACTGACGTTTTAGATCAAGGCAAAGGCCATAAAGTGACGGAAGAAGTGATTAGAAACATTCCTGCCAGATTTATAGTGGTGAGCTTTCCGACAAAAACGATGAGCGGAAAAAAGATGAATTTTCCCAGAAGGAAATGGATCGAATTGATGTGCGAAAGATTAGGTTACAAATTTAAGATTTTAGAATTCAGCAACGAAATTTTTTATGTAATCAAAATGTAGCTTCTGGTTAAGTTAATGAAAAGAGAAAAAGAAAAATCATAAAAAAATATTCAAAATCAATAATGCATCAAGACTTCCACGTCTCGTCCGAAGACCGATTTTAAATCCTCAAAGAGAGGCTGTTTGATAAAGACTTTAGCAGGGAACTTCATCTTGACTAGCTCTTTCTCTAATTCTTCCAAAGAACTTTTCTGAGCTGGACCTAAGCCGCCGTTCTCTTTGATGGCAGCTTTCTCGATTCTTTGTTCTTCCTTATCATCAATGTCGTGGATGATGAAAGCTACCTTGTCCATCAAGATGACTTCGCCAAACTTCTCACCGTGCTTAACCCTAATCTTAGTCCTTTCTAATTCCCGGCCTCTTTTTCTTTGCATGTATTCTACTAAGAACCTGATCAGTCCGCTGCTTCCTTTACGAGCTTTCTCAACATCGTTCTTGGTTAATTTATTGTTATCGTATTTGTGTTTGACTTCGATGATTTCATTTAAATCTCTAAGATATCTCGCAGGAACTTTTCCGGTAGAGATTAACTCATCTTCAAAGAGCTGAGTTAACTGTTCATCCTGGGCTTTCTCGATACCTTCCATCTTAAGCACATCCCTGATGATGGTCATAATCTCGTCGTACAAGAACAAGACACTTTTTTGGTTATGCATCTCTTCGATAGACTTAAAAAGTTCTTTAATCCTTTCCAGGAATTTTTCAGCATCATTAATCAGCTGATCTAACTCTGTTCCAGTCAACTCTTTCTTTGAACCGTGCTCGATAGATTTTCTCACTTCAACATTCTTTCTCAAGATTTCCACGTACTCTTTTTCGAGCATCTTTTCTTTCTTGACAAAAATCTCTTCTAGTACATCGGGAGTTTCATGAGGGGTAGGCGGAGGCAGACCATAGAGCATGATGGCTGCTTGAGACGGGGTAAGGATAGCGTAGAAAGTATCTTCCATCCCCATATCTTTAAGCTTTAGCTTAACCCTTTTCAAACTTTGATCACCGGTACTCATGAACAGATCGATAGCTTCTCTAGAAGGTTTGATCCTTCCCATTCTTAATAACTGTTTCCAAGGCATGAAAATTCCTCTATCGTAGAAAGGCACTCCATCTCTCAGGAAAGTAAATACTACTGGGTTAGCTTCTTTCAATGAATCCCAAACATCTGTTAAGATGTGTACTTGACAGCTGAGCTTGTTTTTAATTCCAGTAATTTCTCCAGCTTCTATGGCCATTCCGGCAATGATTGCTCTTAATTTATCTTTCAGTTCTGCTCGGCTCATCTTTTTGACATCAGTGTCGTCTATGATGATCCAGACATCGATATCAGATGTAGGCGTGGCCTGTCCTCTAGTGATAGAACCCATCAAGACATAACTAAGGATATATTTTTCAAATTTCTGGATGACCATGCTTTTGTGGACTTCAGTAATCTTGACTGCAGCTAATATCCCGGTATCATGGATTGGAGCCCCTAAAGAGATCATCTTGTTGAGATCGTATTTTCCGTCATAGCTGTTTTGCCATACATCAGTCATCAAAACTGATTGAGGAAGGATATTTTTATCTGTCTCTTCAGCAATTTTTTTTATAATCGAAGAAAATTTATTATGGAGCTCGTCTTTAGTCATCTTTTGAGAAGTGGTATCATCAACGATCACTAAGACATGAATCTTGTTCTCATCAGCTTTTTCCGCTTCTTTAACCGCTTCTTCTGATCCTTCTTTAGGTCTTTCTTTTAGACCACTTTTATCAGCTTCTTTAAGCTGTTTTTCCGGAGGAAGTAGAGAGATGCCTACGATATAGTCTCCAAACTTGTCCAGGACCTTCTTTTTGAAAGTGTCTAATTTATCTTTCAATGATTTTAATTTCTTTTCTAATTCCGGCGGCAGATTAGGCATGCTCACGGGAATTTTTTCCTCAACTGTCTTAATTGATTTTTGTTTAATCGGTTTACTACTTTTACTTGATTTTTTAGCCATTTTTTTAATCCTCCATTCAGTGTGACATCTTGGTTATATTTTATAAAATATATTTTATTGCCTTTTATTTATTTCTTTTAAGAGTGAGACCTTTTGGTCAAGAAAGAATCTGGATTAAACTTAAAGTCCCAACACATCTCCATAAAGGTCATTAATTCTAGAGTCCTCAACAAGAGATTTCCCCGACAAGATTCCGCTAACATCCCTCATCAATTGGTTATATCCGTCTGTTAGTTGAAAAGAATAGAGTTTCATCCCTTCAGCTCCTCTATCAAGGATATCAGTAGCTTGAGAAAAAGAAGAAAATCGTTTGTAAGTTAAAAAGACGGCGTTAAGGATGTCTTCATAGAAGCTGGCTGTAAGGGCCATCTCTTTTGATTGAAACAATAAAGTCTCAAAGAGGTCTTCCTGTAATTCGTAAAACTGTAGGATCTGTTCTTGGTTTGCTGAAACTCTGCTCTGCTGCCAAAGATGTTTTTTAAGACGAAAATTTCGGCGAAGATCGATGACCTTACGCAGCTGGTCATGATATTCTGTTGAATTTTCCTGTCGTTCTGTGACACTTAAGATCTCTTTTGCTTCCAGATAGGAGTTAAGTTCTGGTTCAACAGCTCTTGCCAAAGAGCGATAACGGTTAAGGTATTCCTCACTAGAGGTTACTGCTTGGTTCAAAGTCGATTTAACTTTGTTCAGGTCTGTTTCTGACCGGTTTGCAATCAAAGAAAGAATTTTTCCTAATTGGTAGAGATTACCTTGCTGATGTCTAAAGACATTGGCGTTATCACTCCGAATGGGGTCATTGAATAATTTTTGTCCTAAGTTATAGACCATTTTAGAAAAATAAGATTTTGAGAGCTTAGTGAATGTATCTATCCGATTTTGTCCTTCATAGATTTCATTAATTAAATATTCTAGTTTATTCATAGCTTGAAATGTTAGAATTAAGTTAATAAGTGTTGTTGAAAGAAAGGCGGAAGATTTCCGGCCAAGTTAATCTAATTCAGAAAAATAGACCTAATTAAGAAAACTAAACCTAATTAAGAAAACCTTCTAATTTTATCTCTTCCAGAACATGACATTCTTCTTGAATTGAATAGTAAGCCCCTAGCTCTTCCTTAAATTCTTGCAGCTCCTTAAAAGTTCTAAAAAAACATTCCAAAAAATAATCACAGTTTCCTTTGAGACGATAACAAGAATTAAGGTGTCGGTTGCTCATCAAGAAATTGTTCTCTGGAACTTTGTCTTTGACAAAAAAATGAACTTTAAAGTAACCTCTTGAAGAAAAATCCAGAAAAGTGACAAACTTGTTGATCAGTCCTTTTTCAAGACGGTTTAAGATTAGGGAAACTGTAGAGATAGGGATATTGGTGTTCTTGCTAATAGCAGTTAAAGTTTTTCGTGCATCTCTTCTTAGTTCTTTAAGGACAGCCAATTCTTTTTCTGGGATCATCTGAGATAGAACTGGGAATTTGTTTATTAATATTCTCCAAAAAATTCCGTGAGATTTCCGGAGCTAACTAAAATCTAAACTCCTCAAAACTAAACTCCTCAAAACTAAACT
>JAHJDB010000105.1 GCA_018812765.1 Nanobdellota archaeon | reverse complement strand
TTATCTAAATCAAATAAAGCTCCCTGGCAATTTTCCAACTTATACTTAGCTAAACTCCGGCTATTTAACACACAGGCGACAAGCGTGACTAAGTTCCCTCTCTCATATTCAGAGGAAAGATAATATCCAAATCCTTCTCTCTTAGTGTTTTCCACATTTATCCTTATTCCTCCTGAAGAAAAAAAAGTTAAAACATGATGATTATTTAGCAGAATAGATAAGTCCAGGCCTACCCTTTGGCCTAAGATAGAATATAAAGAAGTCAATCCGACACAATTTCCAATGGTTATGCTTCTGTTTTGATTAAGATGATTATCAATAACTGGAGCGAGAAGAAAATCTTTTTCGTTATATCTGTCTGGTTTAGTCTGCCAGAAATAATTAAATAGGCCTAAAGCCAGCCCGTCATTATCATTTCTGTCTCTAAAAGCAGGCTGACCTAAATAACCGCTCCGTCTTAAATAATACCATCTTTCGAAATCATCTTGGATATAATCTAATTTTGCTTGGTAAGAAGCAATCTCCTCTTCTGTCTGCAATCCTGAAACGGCGAGCAGAGCTCTTTCTACTGAACATTCGCCTGTTTTAAGTCCTTTAATGATTTTGTTTTCTAGCATAGTCATTTTCTTGCAAAATTATCGTCCTTTCCAGCCGATCCCTAAACTCTCTAATAAATTTTTTTTATTTTGTAACGCTAAGCCATAATCTGGATCTAATTGAAGTGCCTGATCAAGATCAAGAAGCGCTTCATTGTAATTACCTAATTTAAATTCTACAACGCCCTTATTATTTAATAGATCTACTTGAATAGGATTTAATCTCACCGCCTGATCAAAATCGAAACGTGCACTTTTAAGATCACCTAACCTAAATCTGGCCTCTCCCCTACTATTAAAAACAGTGGCAACAAGCACAGTTAAATCACCTTTTTTAAATTCCCCTTTAGGATATTTATAGTCAAAACCATTTCTAGCAGAATTTTCAACTCCAATTTCACATCCTCCGTAATGAAGAAGATTTAAAATATGACCAATATTTGATAAAACTGACAGATCAAGTCCAAGACGCTGTCCTAGAGCAGTGTAAAGAGAAGTCAATCCGATACAATTGCCTACTTTCTTATTTTTATTTTCATCTAAATGATTATCAATAACTGGAGCAAGAAGAAAATCTTTCTCATTATATCTGTCTGATTTAATCTTCCATAAATAATCAAATAATGCTCCGGCTGTTTGGTATTCGTTACCTCTCTGTCTTTCCCTTCCAAAATACCTGCCTTCAAAATCTCTCTGAATGTGATCTAGTTTCTGTTGATAGGAACTGATTTCTTCTTCTGTCTGCAATCCGGAGACAACAAGCAGAGCTCTTTCTACTGAACACTCTCCTGCTTTAAGTTTTTCAATTGTTTTTTCTTCCAAAGTAGTCATTTTAATCCTAACATCCTCTTATACCAGGGTTTATTTTCCGGCAATGGTTCTAATCTTTCTTCCAAATCTGATCCTACATCTGTTTCTCTGTAAGGTGATGTTCCTGCTGTTCCTTGTTTCCTACCGCATCTTTCACGAGGTGTCTCTGGCACTACTCCGGCAAGACGACCATAATAATAAAGATTAAGGGGGTGATGAAGATAAACACTTGAACGTAAATCAACTCCATTAACGATCAAAGACCGCATTATGGGAGAGAAAGATGTGTTTCTATCATCAAACCATAATTGCATAACTTTGTCTCCGCCGGATGCTTCATGAACCCTCTCTGCATAGTCCTGCAAATCCTTCAAATCATTCACCCGGCTAATAGATTTCCATACATCTCCGACAACAATATTTTCTGGCTGCCAGATGCCGCCTTTTTTAATAAATCCTTTTTTATAACATTTTCTGACTTTATCTGCGTTTAAGTAAAGAATGTCAAAACTGTGCAAGTCTTCCCATTGGTCAATGGATAAAACGGCAGCGTTATGATCAAGTTTAGTCTTTGGAGAAATTTCACGTAGTAAAGCTGAATCTAAAACAATCTTAGCATTTCCTTGTCCATCATAAACTATGCCATCACCGGTAAAAAAAGAATTAGCTCTCCAATTATCAATAACATCTTCAGGAGCGTATAATCTTCTCTTAATAATTTCAGCTACGGAAACTGGATTATGGCCTAATTCAATGAGTTTAGGCATTTGCTCAGTAGGAGGACCATAAAACTCTTGATACTTTCCTATTGGTTCATCTTTTCCGACTAATTGTAGTGTCATTTTTCTTCCTCTAAATATTTCTCTAAAGCGCATTCTACTAGATGCGACTTATTTCGATAACTATTGCTATTACAAAGCTTCTCCTGTAATTTCAATAAAGTCCCTTCTTTCAACGAAAAGCTTACAATTTTTGTCATAATTCTTATTAAAAATTAATAACTATTTATAAGTTTTTCTCTTTTAACTACCAATAAGTGATTACAATAGAAAGATTTATAAATAAACAGAAAAATAAATGATCATGGAAAAGAAATTTGATGTTATTGAGGGCAACCCCATCAGAAACGGTGGTAGATATATCGAAAGAGATAGTTATGGTTCCGGTTGGGGTACATTATGGACGGACGGCATCAGCACTTGCTTAGCTGTAACTCTATTTGATACTAAAAGACAAATGGGTGCCATGGCTCGTATCGGCGGAAAAAAATTCGAAGAAGTTCCCAAAAGATTATACCCTAAAAATATAGTAGATACTTTATTGACTGAATTTAGCTTATCTGGATCAGAAGAATGTCCGGAACTGGAAGCTACCCTTGTTGGTGAAAGTGAAAGAACGGAAGGAATCTCTGATATCGTCAGAGAGAGTTTATTGGGTCTAAAAATCCAGATCATCGGTGAAGATCTAGGAAAGGTTCCTATCGGAAGAGAAGTATACTTACACTGTAATGAGAAGAAAGTTCAAGTTTACAGATACACTCCTTCATACAATAAATAAGTTACTTTTAAATTACTTTTAATTAATAAATTATCTTAAAGAATACCTTTTTCATAGACTAAGCGAGGAATAAATTCTTTTGAGATAGAAGCAAACAAAAGTAAAACCTACGGGTATTCTTTCCTATAATCAATAACTTTTTCCCAGATAGAACCAAGCTTCAGCTTTCTTTTTACAACTAAAACATTTGCCTTCTACCTTCGTCTGCTTTAAGGGGCTATTCAGGGATTTAACTCCCAACTCTTCTTTAAGCTTCTCTTCGCATTCAGTAGAACAACACCAGGGAGCAAAGATGATTTTTTTATTATCAAAGGCTTTTTTAGCGTCTTTTAAATTATCGGACTTTATAATGTTGGCTTTTAAAAATTTCTCGGCTTTTTTCAAAAGATCATCATGTATCTGTTCCAAAATAAGTTCAATCTCCTTATCCAAAGCAGTAATTTTTAAGGCCTGTTTCTCGAAATTATCTCTTCTTACGGCTACAACCTGATTATTATCTAACTCCTTTGGACCTAGCTCTAGCCTTACTGGAACCCCTTTCACTTCCCACTCATTAAATTTCCATCCCGGAGAATAACCATCACGATCATCCAGATGGACGGAAATTCCTTTTTTCTCTAAGCCCTCCTTAATCTCTTGGGCTTTTTTCAGAATCTTAGTTCTGCTGTTATCAAATAAGATTGGAACTATTACAACCTGAGTAGCAGCAACTTTTGGCGGAACAACCAAACCTTTATCATCTGAATGTGCTGCGATCATCACACCCAGCATTCTTGTTGTTATGGCAAAAGTGTTCTGCCAGACATAATCTTTCTTTCCGTTCTTATCTAAGAAAGAGATGTTGAAAGCTTTAGAAAAATTCTGACCGTCATGATGAAAATCTGGCCCTTGGATGGCTTTGCCGTTCGGCATCAGGAATTCCAAAGAAAAGGTGTATTCTGCACCGGCAAAAGTCTCTGTTTTGGATTTCTTCCCGATCAAAGAAGGTAAAGCCAAATAGTTTCTACAAACATCATCATATATTTTTATCACTTCACTGCCTTCTTGTTCTGCTTCTTTTTTTGTAGCGAAACAGGTGTGGCCTTCATTCCACAAAAATTCTCTCCCTCTCAAGAAAGGAGTAGGATGCTTAAACTCCCATCTCACCACGTTATTCCACTGGTTTATTCTTAAGGGAAGATCGTTATGGCTTCTGATCCATTTAGAGTATGAATCGTACATGATCGTTTCAGAAGTTGGCCTGACCGCTAGCCTTTCTTTTAGTTCAGTATTTCCGGCATGAGTCACCCAAGCCACTTCCGGTGTAAAACCTTCTACATGCGCTGCCTCTTTCTGCAGCAAACTTTCCGGGATGAATAAAGGAAAATAAGCATTTTTTATGCCTAAAGCCTTAAACTTTTTATCGGTAATTTCTTTTATCTTTTCCCAGATCACATACGAATCGGGCCTGTAAACTATACATCCAGATACAGAAGAATAATCTGCCAGCTCAGCTTTTTGGATTACCTGAGTATACCATTCTGAGAAGTCTTCTTCCTTTTTTACGGTCAAACCCATAGTATTTTTATTCTTATTTTTACTCATGGAAGAAGAGAAGTTTGTTTTGTTATTTAAAAGTTGCGTGGAAATGTTTTTAAATTACAAAAAATAAACCTTAAACAAAACCATCAACTATAATATACAATAACCTGGTCATGCAGACTGGCGATAGAGGGGTTAGTAAATTATGTTATATATTCATCAATTAAGCCATTTAACTCCCAAGATGGCAGAACTAGAAAGTGTATATCTTGTCCGTGAACTAAGGGATAAAATGACTTTTCCGCTTAAAGAGAAAGAATTAGAAGAAGCTTTTTGTAAATTTTTTATTTCTTTAAGTGAATTAGATCTTATCCAACAAGCCGCTGCAGTAACTGAACCTGCAAGAGAACAGATAAAGCTTCTCCTTCAGAAACAATCAACACTTTATGAACAGATTAATTTAGAAAGATCCCTCCAGCTTCTAAAAGAGATCCCAGCTGCTCTTCAAAATAATCTTGCTTATCTCCAGCAGATACAAAACTGGCAATCTACTTCTTCAATCGAGATTGCTAAACTGTTTAACCAGATCCCAAAGCTAAGAACAGCAGAAGAAAAGATCCAAGCTAATGAAGAGATTAAAAAACTGTTCCGATTCTTGTTGAGAAACCCTAACTTTAATTTCTATGCCCAAGATATAGTCCATGAAGGTCCGGCAGCACAGATTAAAGGGTTGATGGAAAGTCTAGAGAAAGGTTTTTTCTTTCACGTATCTTTAGATGAAGAATATAAAAAAGTTAGTTTTGAGATGATTAAAAAACGTATCCCTTGGGCTGAACTACAAGAAGTGGCTGAGGTTGAAAAGAATGTCAGACAGATAAAAAAAGGGATCGATGCTGCTTATGAAGCCAATATGAGAATGGTAAATTTTGCCGTGATACTTTATTCTTATGTTAAATGGTTGACAAGCAGATAGTTCTTGATTTTTTGCTGAGAAACAGTTTTTCCGAATATTATAAAGAACTTATTTTGAAGGATTTGATCAAGGAAGTTACCGATGATCAAGGAAGAAAATATATTACTCTCACCGATAACGGATTCAAATATATAGAAAAGTACAAGTTAATTTTAGGATTTATTGATGAGTTTGATCTTTAAGATTGATAAAGCTCTAAACCTCAACTCCTTCGCTCCTTAAAAAATGAACGAATTCTTCCAAAGATTCAGACATGGTAATTTCTCTGCTCCTAAACTTAAACCCCTTAATCCCTAATTCTTTAGCGGTGGTGATATTTTTAGATTTATCGTCAACAAAAATCATCTCTTCAGGCCTTGCGCCAGTCGCCGAAAGCAGCTTTTTATAAGCTTCTTCTTCTGGTTTAGAGAAACCAATCAGATGTGAGGAAAGGCTTAGATGAACCCTGTTCTTGATCTCAGCAGAAGGAATATCATACATTATCGTGTTATTATTGCTCAGAACACTAGTGTAGTATCCTAGCTTGTTCAATCTTTCAACCAAGTTAATGGTCGGCTGATAAGCAACTCCACACCAAGCGACTAAAGAATGCCTTAATTTCTGACTATTTTCAGCTGAATCGTCTAGATTAGAAGACCTTAATACTGCTGAGAGATACTCTTCCGCGCTAACTTTCCCATTCTGTAAATCTCTCCACCAGTTTTTACCTTCGTAGTGGGCATGAATAGCGGTTACAAAATCATTAATAGAATAATCATCACCAAACAGAACTCTTGTTTCGGCTAGTACTTCTTCCGGCTTCAATGAGATATTGGCGACTCCCCCAATATCAAAACAGATGTATTCGATAGGCATAAACAAATAAGAAGCGCTTATTTTTATAAAAGTTATTATAAAAATAGACTTAGAAAAAATAAAAAAATAAAAAAATCTTGCCTTTTTTAAGATAATCCATTGGGGGGCGGTGTATCAGAAATCAAAGGCAAGATTTCTTAACTATGATTTGAGTGGAATTAAAATAATCCACTTAGACCAATTCTATGCCTAGTTCTCTGCTTAAGCTCTTAGCTCTCTGTACAGAATGTTTTTGGTCGACCTTACCTAAGATCCATGGCGAATTGACTCCAGTTATGATAGTCATAACAGTCATCTTTCCTTTCATGTCTTCAGAGACCCTTGCTCCCCAGATGACGTTGGCATCATCATCTAAAGATTCAGTCACTAATTCACCAATCCTGCTAACTTCATCCAAAGTCATATCTGGACCGCCAGTTACATGGATAAGAGCTCCAGTTGCACCTTCATAATTGATATCCAACAAAGGATTGCTTAAAGCACCTTTGACAGCTTCGTCTACTCTGTTGTTGGTATCTGAACTTCCCACACCGATCGCTGCGACTCCTCCGTTAGACATAATTGCTTTTACGTCTGCATAGTCCAAGTTAACTAATGAAGGTACGGCAATAGTTTCTACAATCCCTTTGATCATGGTAGCGATCAGCTCGTTTGCTACTGCAAAAGCTTGTTGAATCGGTAAGTTTCCAGCGATTTGTACTAGTCTGTTGTTATCAATTACAATTACAGTATCTGAAACTTGTCTTAACTGCTGTAATCCAAACTCAGCCTTATCGCACCTAGCTCTTTCGATATTGAAAGGCATGGTGACTGTTCCGATAACTATCGCTCCCGTGTCTTTAGCAACTTGGGCAACAGTTGGAGAAGCTCCCGTTCCGGTTCCTCCACCCATTCCTGAACAAACAAAAACCATATCTGAACCTTTGAGGGAATCTTTTAATTGACTAAGGGACTCTTGTGCTGCTTCAGCTCCTTTTGTTGGGAAACCGCCGCAACCTAGCCCTCTAGTGCAATCCCTACCTATCAGAAACTTCCTGTCTGCACCAGTTATTTGGAGATGTTGATGATCAGTATTTGTAGCAATTATTTCTGCCCCCTTAATACCTTTTTTGTATAACCAGCCAACCATGTTGTTACCAGCGCCTCCAACACCAATAACCTTAATGTTTGCCTGACAACTCATATTTTCAAAACTACTTTCTTCTGGAAGATTTCCCAGTGCTTTCTCCACAATAAAATCCATTTTACACCACCTCAGTTTTTATCCACCCTTTTTTATATTCTTGGAAATGTATGTTCTAGTATAGTAAAGCATAAATACTAGCTCAACCTTTCCATTCTTATTACTTTTAACACACGGTCTTACCAACTGTGGGATAAAAGCTAGAAGTAACTGAATAAACCAAATACAAACCAAATAAATATCGAAAACCAAAACTTGTTTACCAGACAAGTTTTAAATTTTAACCAAACCTGTTTTTTAGTAAATTGTTTTCCTATTTAAATATTTCTATTTTCTAAGCTATAGATATCTAATTTTTTTAAAAAATTTTTGAGCTGTCGATGACTAGTGGAATTATCATATTAAAACAAATTTTAAAAACATGATCTTGTTTAAATCATTCGTTCTTAGAAATAATTTCTTTGGTCCTTTCACCGAATCTTTCCATCCCTTTTAAGACCATCTCTTTTCCAGTCTGAGCTTTTCTAGCCAGGATTGTAGCAATATCATTCATGTACTTGGCAGGATCTTTTAACTTATTTCTCCAGCCGCCAAAATAGACCAAACTTTCCAGAGGATATTTGGGAGGTTTAGGCGGAACTTCTTTCGCGTAACCCAAAGCTATAATCGCTTGTATCTTTATTTCAGCCGGCGCGGTTATGACTGATCTGACCGAATCTTCATCAAAAGCTCCAACCCATCTGGCAGCCAATCCTAATGAATGTGCTTCCAGGAGCATGTTCTGGATAGCAGCAGCACAGTTTTGGATACTGTACAATTGTTCTCCTTTCTCGCCGTAATACCTTTCCGCTTTTTGCGGTTCCGCGCAGACGACAATCAAGACGGCAGCTTGGACAATCTCATATTGTTCATAAGCAAGTTCAGCCAGGTGTTGTTTTTGTTCCGGCTTCATCACGACCACAAATTTCCAATTTTGGATATTGCCACAGCTTGGAGCGTGCCTTGCCGCATCCAATACTCTAGATATATTCTCCCAAGAAACAAATTTTGGAATGAATTCCTTGACAGTCCTTCTGGATTTTATCAGGTCTAATATGTCAGCCATCTTTGATAGATTAATCAAAACGAGTATAAATAATTAACGTTTTAAGTTTAATCATTAACCCTTTTTCCTAGACTAAACTCTTTTCTCTTATTTCTTCAGAGAAAACATTAAAAAATCGTCAAAAACAATAAAAAGATCAAAAAAACAAAGCCAAAAATCAAAAAAATTATCCGCTTAGATCCATATCTCTGCTAGTATGGGCGATCAGCTTGTTGGAAGCATCGTACAGATATAAGCTAATCCTAACATTAGTCAACTCGCCGGCTGTAGCTTCGTTATAAGAAAATCCGTTCGGGACTACGACCTCTGAAAACTTGCTCTGTTTTGATTTTATGGTCTTTGAATCAACAGCAACATCAAAAGTCTTATCTGAATCACTATAACCTTCAACCTGCATTAAAAAATGATCAGGTTTAATCGTGCCTCCCTCGTTGTTCTTGATGGTATATTTGATTCCGGTAATTTTACCCCAGGTATCCATCCATTTGAAATAAGCGCTATCAATTGATAAAGTCACATATTTGTAAGTAGTGATGATTTTTTCCGGCGCCTTCACAACAACTTTTTCAACTACTGGTTCTGGTTCTACAACTTCAACGACAGACTCTGGAACTTCGACGGGCTCGACAGGTTCTGCAACTGTTTCTTCAACAACTTCGTCCAAGACTGCCGCTGCTGAAGGAGAAGTATCTTTTTCAGAAGATAAAGCATTAAATAAATTTGAAAGTGTTGATTGCTCATCTATTGTTGAGACGGTACTAAAACGTCCAGCATAAAATACCACTAAAAAAGCCAGAATAAATAAGAATATCTTGCCTATTCTCCAGGGGTTAATACTGATAGTAATCTCTTTTTCAGATTTTGATCTGTTCTTATTTTGACTTGGTCCTGAATGATTAGAATTCTGAGTAGGATTTGGAGTGGAATAATTTTGCTTTGCCTCATTTTGTGCAGATGCTTCCTGTTTAACATCCGGTTTATTATTGGTAGGATTAAATTCGTTCTTTTTAGATTCGTTCCTTCTGAACTCATTTCTTCTGAACTGATCATTCCTGGAACGAAAAGGAGGCTGGCTATCTTTTTCAAAAACATTTGGTCTTGTAAAACTGGAGGAGACGTTTTCTTTCATAATTTTCACCTTTCTCTTAGATTATAAATAACACTAAAGATACTAACATTAGTATCAAACCCAAACCTATACCGCTAAATGAAACTTGTTCACCAACAGTAAGATTCTTGAAATTTTTTAATTTATAAGCAACAAAACTGAAGAAGTTATTAATCTTTCTACTAAATTGATTTAATTTTTGGTTTAGCCGTAAATTTAGTTGATTTAAATCCATTTAATTACACCAATTTAAAAGAAAAGTAAAATACATTTAAAAGAATTTTGTTTTTAATCAGCCTATTTCGGGGGACTGGTTTATCCCAGCAAATCAGTTTATTCTGATTTAGATTCTTTAGCAGGAGCTTCTTCTACAACGCCGATCGACTTAGGACCTTCCTTAGTTACCTTCAAGTTAACTTGTCTGATTATCTTGGTCACTCTTTCGCCACAGACAGTTCTTCTTTTTAAAAGTCCTTTTTGAGTCTTCTTTTTCCTGTTCTTACCAGAGAAACCAACACTTCCACCAATCATGATCTTTTGTCTTGGTTTTTGAATCCCTTTTCTCATCGGAAAACCACATTTATCAGAACCACCAGTAATTAAAAACTCATAACCTGCAAAGCCTAAAGCATCACCAGAAACTGTTTCACCAAGATGTTTTTCAAGTAAAACGTCAGCTTGCTCATCTTTAACTTCAATTTGATGAGACTTCCCATCCTTGGTACCAATTACAACTTTAAAATCCATTTTTATTTCTCCCCGAGACCAAAGCATCTCTTGATGCAAGCCAAATAGGCCATCTCAGCCCTGATTTAAGCTTATTTTGTACCTTTATTTATAAAATTATCTCCTATAAAAACTTAAATGATAAATAGGGTTAAAGGTTATGAGAACTTTATTCTTCTAACTTACTTAACTCTTCTTGCAAGGTTATAAATTCTGCCTTCATCTTGACCAGCTGTTGCTGCTTAAACTCGTTAATCTGGTTCCGACTAGCATCCCATTCTAAAGGCTTTATCTTCCGTTCCATATTAAAGAGCGTCTCTCTAAGCTCAGCAATTTTTTCTTTAGTCATGCTTAAAAGTATAAATACTAATCTATATAAACATTTAGGAAATTATGTATATATCTCACCTCTAAAAACAAAATTAGCCTTAATTACCAGTCTATTTTGATTATTTTCTCTAAATTTTCTAATTGATAACTGAACCCCCAGACTTTTTCAGTAAAGGTAGGGTTAGGGATAAAAATTACCTGGTTAACTTTCTCGCGAGGAAAACCGGGACCAAAATAATCAACCATCTCTTCATTATCCTTCAAGACAGCCCGGTTTTTTATGAAAACTGATTTTTCCAAGACCTCTTCCTCATCCTCCTTGATTTGAGGAATCTCTTCACCTAAAACAACACCGTAAATCAATCCCTTTTTTGCCAATTCAAAAACCATTGTATTAAGATAGATCTGCTCCAGTTGACAACGTTTTAATCTTTCTTTGCCCTCATCCGCTGTCGGCCAAGTTAAAAATTTTCCGTTCACCAGCTCTTCTAAACCAGCAATGTAACCATAGACGGTTGTTCCTAAAAATCGATAATAATTTTCTGTTCCTATTGTTAAAACACGAACTAAATGTTTAGAAGTTTTAGCTAGACCTCCAGAAGTTATTTCCAGGATTTTAAAATAATCGAGCAAATCCTTTTGTTTTTTTTCAAAATCAACATTTACTTCTGGAAATTCGACTGTTCTGTAACTTTTGAGAACCGTTGTAAGAATCATTTTAAATTTTGAATTTTTATTTTTTAAATTTGAGTGATTTATGTTAAAAAATAAAGTTAGAGTTTTATTCCCAGGTACATTCACAAGCACTATTCGGAGATTTAGTTGAACTTTGGGAATTAACTAATTTACAATCTTTAGGGTTAATCTCTTTCCAATCATGAACAATAGAAGAAAAAAGACTAAATTTTTCTGATTCTAAATTCCAGGGGTCTTGATAAAAACACCAGATTTGCCAAATCCCCGAAATTTCATCTTTGTAACATTTTGTTTCAACCCAGTTGATCATTCCTCTTCTAAATTTATCCTCAACAAAACCATATTCATGTATGCCCGGCCATCGTGTTGTATCATCAACAATTATTTTTGAATTGCAAAAAAAGGTTCTTATTTCAATTTTGGGAGCAGGAGGTGTAGGAGCAGGAGGTATAGGAGCAGGAGGTATAGGAGCAGGAGGTCTAGTATATGTTCGTGATGCTTCACCAGCAATAACTCCTTTATTGCCTTTCAATAAATACAACCCAGCTACAAAAATACTTATAAGCACAACAACGGAAACAATAATAATAAGAATCTTATAACTCTTAAATAAATTCTTTTTACTCTTTTTTTTATGTCTTACCATCAATTACTTAAATGAGAAAGAAAAGGTTATTTAAATACTTTTCTTTTAAATCGAAAAAGTATATAAAAAGGACCCCTCCTAACCACAAAAATGGAAGAAAAACAGATCATCAAGCTCTCTTTTTTTGTTATTGTCTTAGGGGTAGGATTCTTGTTTTTTTACGCAGAAGAATTCAATTTAGCAGTGGTTAAGGATATCGAGACCGTAACCAATGAAGAAGAAGTTCATCTAAGGGGCCGGGTTAATAGTCTTAAAACAACCGAAAAAGCCACTTTTTTAGAGGTGGAAGGAGAAAAGATTGTTAAAACAAACGTCATCTTTTTTCCTGAAGAAGACCTCTTCCTTCAGGAGGGCGACTTTGTGGAAATCGTTGGAACTGTTGAAGAGTATAAAGGTGAAAAGGAGATTGTTGCTAACAAAGTGATTTTAAAATAATCACAGATTGGTGGAAGCTAAAAAAATGACCGAAAACTTAACATTTAAAGTGAGAAAAGAACAAAGCCTTTGTACGATCTGCCATGAAGCTTACACATACGTGGAAGAAATCAAAGATTATGGTGGACAAAAAGAACTTATTTTAATACCCCCGTCGACTACTGAAGCTAGCGGAATCTGGATAAAAGCCAAATACGAAAGGGGTTTAAGAAAAACAAAAATTATTTCTGTAGAACTTTCGATACATGAAAAAACAGATTATAAAGATTATTTTAATTCCGAACATATCCGGAGATGCCTACAGAAATATGGGGGCAATAAACTTCTCAAGGTAACTGTTGAAGATCCCGGTAAATTAGAAGATAAACTTCCAGAACCTGAACAGAGCTGTAGTTTTACAGTAATTTCAAAAAACAGAGGAGAATACCTGAAACAAGAATCTTCCTTTAAGGCAAAAGAACTTTCTTTCCTGCAAAAGATTGCTGATTTAGCAGGAATAAAATATACTGTTGAAGAAAATTCGATAAATATCGCTGAAAAGCTGTCTGCTCCGGTCGATAAAGAGTCCTTAGTCAGACTATACAAGTGGATTTCGAGTAGAGATTATCTGGTTCAGATCTGTAGTGTAGGGAAAAACTCGGTAGTCCTAATCCGAGAAATTTCCGGATTAGAAGAAGGAATGAAAAAATTTCAAAGAAGCATTCATCTTCAAAAAAGAAGCTCTCCGGCTGATTTGCCTCTTTTTGGAACTTATCTTCCTTCCTTAGACCCTTCGGAAGTTAACGGGATTCAAGATTTTGTCGAGAACACTTTCAACTTAAATTTTCCGAAGTCGGATGAATTTTGGAAAATTATGCCTAAAACAACCGTTTGAACCGGCAGAGTAGAAAAAGTCGTCGTCATGGCCTAAAAGATGTAAAATCTGCTAAGCGATACTTTAGTTATAAATGACATCCTCCCCACCCTAAAGGATGGGGTATCCTTGTTGTATTGTTAAGCTATCCCGTGATGTGTTTGCTGATTATCAATGTAATTCTGAACAGTTGAGAACTCATTGTAACCAACCGTTACTGCACAACCGCC